>CAZHGE010000033.1:0-26207 GCA_964531805.1 uncultured Lachnospiraceae bacterium | reverse complement strand
GGTATTATGTCTAAAAAGAAATTCAAGATTCAACGCTTATATTGACTTTAACACTTTAAAGTGCTATATTTTCCTATATAATTATTGTTATAATAAGAGGAACTTATATGGAAACTATAACATTCGGTTTTATTGGTTTAGGATTAATCGGCGGCTCTGTAGCAAAAGCCTTAAAACACGCCAATCCCAATTGCCGTATTATCGCTTTTGACAAAGACCATACAGCCCTGTCTCTTGCAAAAAAAGAACACATCTGTGATGTTATCTGTGAATCAGTAGATGAAACATTTTCTAATTGTGATATATTCTTTTTATGCACACCAGTGGATTTTAATACAGAATATTTAGCCCATCTTAAAAA
Source organism: uncultured Lachnospiraceae bacterium (assembly GCA_964531805.1). Lineage (GTDB taxonomy): Bacteria > Bacillota > Clostridia > Lachnospirales > Lachnospiraceae > RGIG8767. The sequence goes on along the minus strand of CAZHGE010000033.1, from coordinate 25,846 downwards.
CATACAAAAAACAGGCAGTCTGATTACAGATGTCGGAAGTGTAAAAAAGACAATACATGATGTGGTAAGAAAACTTGATATGGAGGATTGTTTCATCGGGGGACATCCCATGGCAGGAAGCGAACGTTCCGGTTACAGTGCATCCAGCGCAGGTTTACTGGAAAACGCATATTACATACTGACACCAACTGCTTTTGTTTCTCAGGATAAAATCGAGCTACTCTCCAATATCATAAAAGAAGCCGGCTCCATTCCTATTATCATGAGCGAAGAAAAACACGATACGGTTACCGCGGCCATCAGCCATCTTCCTCATATGGCAGCTTATGCATTGGTGAATCTGATCCACGAAAGCGATGATGCTGACAACACAATGAAAATGATTGCCGCAGGCGGATTTAAAGACATTACGCGCATCGCTTCCTCTTCTCCTATTATGTGGCAGCAGATTTGCGGGGAAAACAAAGAAAAATTACTCTCCTTTATGGATCATTATATTGCAGAACTTACATCACTGCGTGCCTTCATTCAAAATGAAAAAGAAACGGTTTTATATGACTATTTCTTAACTGCAAAGGATTACCGCGATTCCTTTAATGACGTAATCAGCGGACCAATTAGCCGTTCCTACCGATTAACGGTAGCCATACCGGACGAAACAGGTATCATTGCCAAACTCTCCGGCATGTTTGCAAAAGACGGTATCAATTTAAAAAATATGGGAATTGTTCATAACCGCGAATTTGAAGAAGGTGTATTACGCATCGAATTTTATGATGAATATTCTTTAAAACAAGCCATTTCCGTTTTAGAGGAAACAGAGTATACTATCTATACAAAATAAATAATTTTTTTAAAGAAAAAATACATGGACCATATCGGTCAATGAAAGGACTTGAGTTATGAATTCCAATAAAAAAGTATCCCTTCGCGGTGAAATTACCGTTCCGGGAGATAAATCCATATCCCATCGTGCCATTATGTTCGGTTCCATTGCAAAAGGAACTACTGAAATTACTGGCTTTTTAAACAGCGCCGACTGCCACTCTACCATTGGATGTTTTAAACAGATGGGAATTCATATTACAGAAAAAAACGGAACCGTCTTAGTAGACGGAAACGGTATGCGCGGTCTTACTGCTCCTGCTTCTGTTCTTGATACAGGCAATAGCGGTACAACAACGCGACTGATCAGCGGAATTTTAGCTGCCCAGCAATTTTCCGTTACTATTAACGGAGATGAAACCATTCAAAAACGTCCTATGAAGCGTATCATGGAACCATTGTCCCTTATGGGTGCAGACATTACCAGTATAAGAGGAAATGACTGTGCGCCACTACTGATTAATGGCAGTCCGCTTCATGGCATTACATATACTACAAAAACAGCTTCTGCTCAGGTAAAATCATCCATTTTACTGGCCGGACTTTATGCAGACTCTCCTACGCAGGTAACGGAGCCAGCTGTCAGCCGCAATCATTCCGAGCTTATGTTAAAAGCATACGGAGCTGACATTTCCGTATCCGGCAAAACGGTTACCTTACAGCCAGCAACTGAATTGTTTGGACAAAAAGTAGAAGTTCCTGGTGACATTTCTTCTGCGGCATATTTTATTGTAGCAGGACTCATCACACCAAATTCTGAAGTCTTGATTAAAAATGTAGGAATTAATGAGACAAGGGATGGTATTATCCGCATAGTAAAATCTATGGGTGGCAATATCACATTATTAAATGAACGAATTGCATGTGGAGAAAAAGTAGCCGATGTTTTGGTAAAATCTTCGGATTTAAAAGCCACCACCATCGAAGGTGCCATCATACCAACACTCATTGATGAATTACCTGTTATCGCTATTTTGGCAGCCTGTGCAAAAGGCACTACTGTTATCAAAGATGCGGCTGAATTAAAGGTAAAGGAATGTAACCGTATTGATGCGGTTACCAAGAATTTGCAAGCTATGGGAGGTAACATCACACCTACCGATGATGGATTTATCATCGAAGGCGGAGCCCCCCTTCACGCCACCAACATTGAAACCTTCCATGATCATCGCATCGCCATGAGTTTCGCAGTTGCGAATCTGATCGCAGATGGTGAAAACACCTACGACAAACCAGAAGTCGTGTGTATCAGTTATCCAGGATTCTATGAAGATTTGAATTGCTTAAAAAAATGACAGAAAAAGGGATTATCCCTTTTTCTGTCATTTTTTTCGATTATTAATTCTTTATATTTTCACGGTAAGATAAGAGCAACTACCATCCATTCTAACCTTAGCGTTTCGCTTGGGAATAAATATACAATCTCCTTTTTGAACACTCATTTCATAATCCTCAAAACGGATCATCCCATTTCCGTCCAACACCATAATGGCAACGAAGGATTCTTCGGTTACTTCAATATCAGTTTGTCCATCACAAGTAACATTCTGACATTCAAAATATTTACACTCACTTATGTCAGTGCCGGTATAGCGGTTGTAATCTAAGACATCCAATGCTTTTTCGATGTCCAGTTTACGCAAGTTACCGTATTTATCACGACGGTTAAAATCGTATACACGGTAGGTACTATTTGAATTCTGTTGCACTTCACAAATCAAATTGCCCTTCCCAATTGCATGAATTGTTCCAGCCGGAATAAAATAAGTTTTTCCTTTTTCTACCTTTATCTTATTTAATAATTCTAGTAACGAATCATCTTTAATATGACGTACAACTTCATCACGGGTAACATCTTCTTTAAAGCCACAGTAGATACAGGCATCTTCTGTACAGTCAACGATATACCACATTTCGCTCTTGCCATATTCATTTTCATGCTCCAAGGCATATTCATCATCTGGATGTACCTGAATAGAAAGATCCTCTTTCGCATCAATCAATTTAATCAACAATGGAAATGCCCGAAAACTCTGATATTTCCAGCCAAGACTCTCTTTACCAATCTTCTTTAAATAATCGCTAAACAAAAGACCTCTGTATTTACCAGAAGCAACGATACTCTGTCCATCTGGATGCGCAGAAAGTTCCCAGCTTTCCGCTACGATATCATATTCGCATTTCTTATTAAACTGTTCACGCAGTCTAGTGCCGCCCCATAAATAATCTTTATAAATAGGTAACAATTTTATAAATGGCTCTATCGAATATCCAAGAGATGTTTCGGATAGTTCACTATTTTCAAATGAAACGGTATCCTTCTTTGTACAAGAAAGTCCTGTTGAAGTTTCAACAAACTCCAATTCTTCTTCGCTGATACAGGAAATCTGATGTAGCATACCCGATTCTATTTGTACGGTATCACCAACAGAAAGATTATATTCCACACCATTCACAACAGCCTTTGCTTTTCCACGAATCACACACCAGTTTTCACTTTTCTTCTCATGTAAATGAGATAAGATTGTCTGTCCAGGAAATACACAGACTTTGCTTACCTGATACCCCAAAGTCTCATCCTTTTGTAAGATGTCATACCGTCCCCAGTTACGGTAAAACACTGAACTTCTATCAAAATACCCCCACATACTTTCGCTTTGTCGGATAATTTCTTTAAGATCGTTGGCATCCCCCTTATTACCAATGTAAATGGCATCATCGGTATTTACCACGAGAACATCTTCTAAATGATTCACCAAAACTAACTTTTTATTGCTTTGATTAATCACTGTAGTATTCTTACATTTATTTGAAATTATATGCTCTTTTACACTGTCCTGCAGCCAAATGGAATCTAAATCATCTAAACTTCCGATATCACGCCACGAAAACAGACTATGAATCACTTTTGCCTGATTGGTTTTCTCAAAAACAGTCTTTTCAACCGGATACGCTGGAACAGAATTCATTACAGACGCATCATAATAAGTATTACTACCCTCTGCATGCCTTTTAGCATAAGCCTTTTCTAAAAAAACATACACATTAGGTGATGCAAATTTCAGTTCACGTAGAAAATCCCCATTTCGAAATAAAAACATCCCGCTATTTATATAATATTTTCCCGACTGAAAATACATCTGCGCCGTCTGTTCATCCGGTTTTTCTGTAAAACCAATTACATCTTCATTTTCATAATGAATATAACCAAACTGTGTATCCGGTTTTAAAATATCCATTCCAAAAGTAACCAAATACCCTTGTTTAGCAAGTTCGCGTGCTCTTAAAATATCATCCTTATAGGATTCACCTTCAATCAAGTGATCGGATGCTACCACAAATAACAATTCAGATAATGGAATCTGCATACAGGCAAGTGCAATGGCAGCAGTTGTTTTACGCCCCACTTCTTCATATATACAGCGATAGGTAATCCCACGAAATGCTTTCATTTGATTTTCAATGATATCCTGATAATCCTTATTCGTCACAATAATAAACTCATCACAAAAAGCCATATTCCTGGCAATTGTCTCCTGAAATATGGAATGATGATTCCTAATCTCTATGAATTGTTTTGGATAATTTTTTCGGGAAAGAGGCCACAAACGATCTCCCTTTCCTCCAGCAAGCAACAAACACTTCATAAGCAGATTCTATTCTCCATTTATTCTGCATCAGCAAATGCCTGAGCAGCTTCAATACGATTGGATTCCATTTCCGGCATACCAATGAAAATGGCTCCATATTCAAAAGTATCCTCTTTTTTCTCGATACGAACAATTTCTAAAAAAGCATGAAGCACTTCCTTTGTCCATATAGTCAAATAACCCTCATAAATCGCTGCAATTCCTAAAGGTTCGGAACATGTGAATCCAAGTCCAGTCTTTGAAATGTCAAGAATTTCAATAGCAACTTCATCCACGCCTTCTCCATTGAGACGTTTAATTTCCAAATGTGATGAAAATCCTGTTCTTTTTGTTTTTCTTCTCTCGTCCATGATTATACCTTCTCCCCTTCTTAATTATATGATTTTACCACTGACTTCTACAGCGGACATTACTTTCATATTACTCTATAGAAAAATATTTGTAAACTAATCAAAATCTGCTATAAACATTGCATCACCAAAAGAAAAGAAACGATATCTCTCCTCAATTGCCTCTTTATAAGCCGCCAGTACATGATCCCTTCCTGCAAAAGCAGAAACAAGCATTACAAGAGTTGACTCCGGCAGATGGAAATTCGTAATCAGACCATCAAGCACCTTAAAACGATATCCCGGATAGATAAAAATATCCGTATTTCCACAACATTCTTCTAGCATTCCATTATCATCTGCCGCACTTTCCACAGTCCTACAACTGGTTGTTCCAACACAGATTACTCTGCCGCCTTTTTTCTTTGTCTCATTAATGATGTCGGCCGCTTCCTGTGATACTTGATAGTATTCCGTATGCATGTGATGTTCCAACACATTATCTACTTTTACCGGACGGAAGGTTCCTAATCCTACATGCAGGGTTACATAGGCAAGGCGGATGCCCTTTTCTAAAAGCCGTTCTAAAAGATCGTTGGTAAAATGAAGCCCTGCAGTTGGTGCCGCCGCACTTCCTTCGTACTTAGCATAAACTGTCTGATAACGATTCTTATCCTGTAATTTGTGGGTTATGTAAGGCGGGAGAGGCATTTCTCCTAATTGATCCAATACTTCCTCCCAAATACCGTCATAATAAAATTTTACCAAACGATTGCCTTCTTCTACTACTTCTAATACTTCCGCTTTTAAAATACCATCACCAAAAATCATTTTGGCGCCTGAACGTAATTTTTTGCCTGGCTTAACAAGAGTTTCCCATACATCATTTTCACGTCGCTTTAATAAAAGCACTTCCACCGCTGCATTTGTATCTTCTTTTACCCCAAGCAGTCTTGCAGGAATTACCTTGGTATTGTTTAACACAAGGCAGTCACCCGGCTTCAGGTACTCAATTATATTTTTAAAAACATGATGATGCACTTCTCCACTTTTACGATCCAGCATTAATAATCTAGAAGAGGAACGATCCTCTAACGGGTCCTGAGCAATCAATTCCTCTGGCAGATCAAAATAATAGTCCGAAGTACGCAGTCCAATCTTCTGCGATTCATTCTGTATCTGATTTTCCATAAAAAACAATGCCTTTCCATTACCTGCAAATTTGTGCTTAAGCACAAATTTGTATGTGAAAATCTTCCGTTTATGGATTTTTCACATTATAATCCAATCTTTTCTAAAAAAACTTTATATCCATTCTTAGTCTCTAGCAAATCTGCTTTGCTGATAGCTTCCCAAGGTGCATGCATATTAAGTACTGCAACACCACAGTCGATTACATTCATGCCATACAAAGCAAGAATATAAGCAATGGTTCCACCGCCGCCAACATCTACTTTACCAAGTTCAGCTGTTTGGAAGGTAATACCGCCTTCATCCATAATTTTACGAATCTGTGCAATGTATTCTGCATTGGCATCATTGGAACCGCTTTTTCCTCTAGCACCGGTAAATTTGTTAAATACCATACCCTGTCCTAAAAATGCTGCATTCTTTTTATCAAAAGAACCTGCATAAGACGGGTCATATGCTGCACTAACGTCTGACGAAAGCATATAGGAATTTGCTAAACATCTGCGTACATTTAATTCGTTGTAGTTACCTGTTAAATTCAACACTTCTGCCACAGTATTGGCAAAGAAACGGGATTGCATACCGGTAGCTCCTACGCTTCCGATTTCTTCTTTATCTACTAAAATGCAGCATGTAGTACGCTCCGGCGCTTCCACTTCCAACATTGCTTCTAAAGAAGTAAACGCACACACTCTGTCATCATGTCCATAAGCAAGCACCATGCTTCTGTCAAAACCGGCTTCCCTTGCCTTACCGGCAGGAACCACTTCAATTTCTGCTGATAAGAAATCCTCTTCCTCAATATTATACATATCCTTTAAAATCTGAAGGACATTTTTCTTAACCGCTTCTTTTTCTTCCTTCTCATTTTCCTTATTTATAATTGGCATATTACCAACTACAATATCAAGGGCTTCGCCTTCAATTACTTTTGCTGCTTTCTTCTCTAACTGTTCAGCCGCAAGATGAATTAAAAGATCCGATACAAAAAATACAGGATCATCTTCATCTTCGCCAATATTTACTTCAATGGTCGTGCCATCTTTTTTCACGATTACACCATGAAGCGCCAAAGGAAGTGTCACCCACTGATATTTTTTTACGCCACCATAATAATGAGTATCTAAATAAGCAATTCCACCATCCTCATATAATGGATTCTGCTTTACATCCAGTCTCGGTGAATCAATATGCGCACCTAAAATATTAAGCCCTTCTGTCATAGGACGTTTACCAATCTGATACATGACAATGCTCTTATTCATGCAGACAGAATACACTTTATCGCCTGCCTGTAACGCCTTATTTTCTTTGATCAGTTCCTCTAATTCCACATATCCGCACTTTTCGATACGGTTCACAATCTGATCAATACATTCACGTTCTGTTTTTCCTTTATCTAAAAATTCACGATACGCATCGGAAAGAGCGTTTACCACTTTTAACTGTTTTTTATCATATTTTTCCCAGACATTTTTACGTTCCATATGTTTATTCCTTTCCTAAACCTTTCACAATCTTGATAAGTATACCATAATTTTACACATATTTATAGAAAATCATACAATTTAAAAGACACAAATGATTTCTCATCTGTGTCTTTTATTCCAGAACCTTATTCTTTTACGCTCTCATCTGTGCATCAAACTTCTCTGAAAGAGCTGTAATTACTTTTTCAAATACAGCATCTGTCATTTCGTCTGTTACATCTGCTGTGTTAGAAACTAATTTTAAGTTAAATGCCATACTCTTCTTATCTGCACCTAATTTCTCACTTTCAAAGATATCAAATAAAGTTACTTTCTGAATCAACTCATCACATTCTTTGATTGTATCAATAAGCGTACCACATTCTACTGATTTATTCACTAATACAGAAAGGTCACGGCTGTTTGCAGTAAATCCTGTTTCCGGAACGTATTTGATAGCTTCTTTAAACAGACCTGCTAATGCTGCATAATCCATTTCTGCGATAAAGATTTTTGTATCTGCCTTTTTACCGGCAGCAATATTCATATTATCAACGATTTCATAGCGAAGCTGTCCAAAATGACCTACTTTTACACCTTTGCAGTAAACTTCAGCTGTTCTGCCCGGATGTAAATAAGGAACATTGCCTCTCTTATAAGTAAATTCCAGATCATTGCTGCTTGCAAATGCTTCTAAACTGCCTTTCATCGCAAAGAAATCTTCTTTTGCCCCACAGGTTCCCAGACAAATCATCTTCTTCTCAACTGGTGGCTCTGTAAGAGGAAGTGCCTTTGGAAGATACACATTTGCAATTTCGAAGAAACGCATTGCTTCATTACCGTTTTTAATATTATTCTCGATTACTCTTACCATGGCCGGTGCCATCAGTGTTCTCATAATGCTTAAGTTTTCAGTAATCGGATTTAACAATTCTACTACTTTTCTTTCTTCTGCATCTTGAGGAATCAGGAACATATCAAATTCATTCTTTGCACACATAGCAATGGTCTGAATCTCATAATAGCCCTGTGAACATAAGAATTCTTTTACAGAAAGTTCTTTTTTCTGTGCCGGATTTAATCCGCCGCTTGTAACCTTCGCTTCATCTAAGAAAGTAGGGGTCACTTTATCATAACCGTATTCTCGGATTACTTCTTCTGCAATATCTTGATAACCTTCCACATCGTCACGATATCTTGGAATAGCAAGGGTAAGAACACCATTTTCTAACTTCACTTCAAACTGAAGTGCTTCTAAAATAGTCACCATCTCTTCTTCCGGCACTTCAATACCAAGAACATGATTTACCTGTGCAGTCTTTACTTCAATGACTCTTTTATCTGTGGAAGCACCTGCGGATTCATCAAAATGGCTGGAGCTGATTTTCGCAACACCTAAAGTCTGTGCCAAATTTAATGCTCGTGCCATACCACATTCCACAGTCCATTCATCAATACCCTTTTCAAATCTGGCTGCAGCATCAGAACGAAGTCCAAGACTTCTGGAAGTCTTACGAACATTATCTTTTAAGAATTTGGCAGATTCAAATAATACTTCTTTTGTATTTTCTGTAATTTCACTGTTTAAACCACCCATAACACCGGCAAGACCAACTGCTTTTACTTTATCACAAATAAGCAGATTATTGGATGTTAATACACGTGTCTTTTCATCCAGTGTTACTAATTCTTCGCCTTCATTTGCTCTTCTTACTACGATGGAAGAACCTTCTAATGTGCTTAAATCAAAAGCATGCATTGGCTGACCCATCTCTACTAAAACATAGTTTGTGATATCAACCATGGCGTTGATTGCATTGTGTCCCACTGCAATTAATCTTCTCTTCATCCAAAGAGGGGATTCCATATATTTTACATCATAGATATAGTGTCCTAAGTATCTTGGACATGTTTCTTTGTCTAAAACAGTCACACTGATATCTGCATTGGTAGTGCCATCTTCTGTATAGCTCATATCCGGAGCCTTAAATGGTTTTCTAAGAGCCGCTGCTACTTCCTTTGCGATACCTACTACGGACTGACAGTCCGGTCTGTTTGCTGTAATGGAAATATCGAAGAGATAATCGTCTAACTCTAAGTAATCCCTCATTTCCATACCAATTGGTGCATCTTCTGATAAAATCATGATGCCGTTTACATCCGCCCCCGGATACCAATCTTTGTTAAGCATCAGTTCTTCGCCTGAGCATAACATTCCGTATGACATCATTTCTTTCATTTTTCTTGGCTGAATTTCCATACCATTCGGTAATTTTGCACCAACCAAAGCAGCCGGAACTTTTGCTCCAACAAATACATTGTCCGCACCTGTTAAAATCAAATGGTCCTCACCTAATTCTTTACCACAATTAATGTGGCAGATTTCCAAATGAGTGCCCTCGTAGTGTTCCATAGCCGTAACCTGGCCAACCACTACTTTTTCCAAATCTTTTCCTAAATAATCAAGACCTTCTACTTCAAAACCAACAGAAAATAATTTTTCTTCCAATTCCTGTGGTGTCAAGTCGATATCTACATATTCTTTTAACCAACTATATAAAACTTTCATATCTATTCCATACCTTTCTATTATTCAGCACTTTGCCCTATCGCATAACATAATTTTTATCTTTCTTATGCCTTAAACTGTTTTAAGAATTCAATATCATTTTCAAACAATTTACCCATATGGTTGATGCCGTATTTGAGCATCGCAATACGTTCGATACCAATACCAAATGCAAGACCTGAATATTTTGAGGAATCAATGTTACAGTTTTCTAATACCTTATTATTTACGATACCACCTCCTAATACCTCAATCCAGCCGGTTCCTTTACATAAAGAACAGCCTTTACCGCCGCATTTAAAGCAACTGACATCCACTTCTACGGATGGCTCTGTAAATGGGAAATAGGACGGACGAAGTCTTGTTTTTACCTCATCTGAGAAAAGTGCTTTTACAAATTCATCCAGCATCCCCTGTAAATCGCAAAGAGTAATATGGTCATCCACTACAAGGCCTTCCATCTGGGAAAACATTGGTGAATGTGTTGCATCCGAATCGGAACGGAATACCTTACCGGGAACAAGCACCTTAATAGGAGGAGCCTGCTTATCCATAACACGGATCTGTCCCGGAGATGTATGAGTACGTAGCAATAAATCCTCTGTCAACCAGAATGTATCCTGCATATCTCTGGATGGATGATCCTTTAATACATTTAATCTGGTAAAGTTATGGTCATCATCTTCAATTTCAGGTCCTTCAAAAATTTCAAATCCCATTCCTGCAAATACATCAATAATTTCATTTTTAATCGCAGTGAGCGGATGAAGGTTACCTGCTTCTGTATGTTCAGCCGGAAGGGTTACATCAATTGTCTCTTCCTCATAACGTGCAAGTAACGCCTTTTTATCAATTTCTTCTTTCTTTTCATCATATAAACCCTGTGCCCAGTTTTTAATCTGGTTTACTGCCTGACCATAAGCCTTCTTTTCTTCATTTGGCACATTTTTAATGCCTTCCATTAATTTCTGAACCTGACCGCCTTTTCCAAGGTACTTTGCCCAGAATTCTGAAAGTTGTTTTGCGTCTTCCACCAAAGCTAATTCTGACTGATATTCAGTCTTGATTGTTTCCATACTCATCTCTTCTATCTCCTTTTTTACTATTTTACGCTTACGGATTTTTATCTTTTCACACAAAAAAATCCCCAGCGTAAGATTATTACACTAGGGACGAATCAACTAATCCGCGGTACCACCCACATTCCTATATGCCTATGTCTCTTCAATTAAATAAACATATCATATAGGCTCTCTATGACTTAACGCGCCAACACGTTCTGACTTACGCATCACAAAAAACTGTGACTTCACTCAGACTGCTCCGATGGGAATTTCGTCATACATTTGAACTTAAGGAAGCTTACAGCCGATGACTCCCTCTCTCTGAAAGAAAATGTATTCCTACTGTCTGTGCTCTGTCTTAATAAACATTCAGAACCCAGTCATCTTCAAAGCATTTTTCAACTTTCTTTATATTAATGAAATTTTGCAGTTCTGTCAAGCAAAACTAATACCCTGCATACTCTAGGAACTAAAATATGCATTATCCAACTGTATTTTCCAACACACCAATATTTTCAATCTCACAGGTTACAACATCACCTTTTTTTAGAAAACATGGAGGTTCCATTCCCATACCCACGCCAGATGGTGTTCCCGTTGCAATAATCGTTCCTGCCATAAGAGTCATTCCTTGTGACAGTTCTGAAATAGCCCCTGCAACAGTCTGTATCATATATTTTGTATTACTATTCTGACGAAGCTGCCCATTTATTAAACATTTGATGTCGAGATTTTGAGGATCTGTAATTTCATCTGCCGTTACAATACAAGGACCAATTGGTGTAAAACCATCCAGACTTTTTCCTAAATACCATTGCTTATGCCTTGTCTGTACATTCCTTGCACTAACATCATTTATTATGGTATAGCCAAACACCGCATCCAACGCCTCTTCCGGTGAAACACCTTTTACATCCTTACCAAGAATAACCCCAAGCTCCACTTCATAATCTAGACTATCCACCAAACCTTCATAGGCAGGAATAACACCTCCCGGTGCAGTGGCTTTGCTCACTCTTTTTGAAAAATAAATGGTATATGGACGCTCTCCTGCAAATTCATTGCTGAATTTACCAGCCTCAATTGCATGGTCTCCATAATTAATACCAAGACAAATTACATCCTGACGAGGCATAATGATAGGTGCACAAACCTCCACATCATTTAGCAAAATCTCATATTCCCACAAATCTCGATTGCCAATATCTTTTAGCAGTTCATACTGTTCTTTTGTCATATTACAGATCAAATCATTCATATCCTTAAAATCAAAACCAAGTTTCTTTAATGGATATGCAATATTCCCTGGCTGATAAGAAACCACTATTTCTTCTTTCTCTTTTCGGATTACGGTATATAGTCTCATAGGTTCTCCTTACAAACTACTTAATTTGTTACACCTCTGTCGATTTATTACAATTTTTACATTCCAATCTGTTTATCATGCTCTAAAATATGGCTCACTAGCCAATTCGTTAAGAAGGTAAGGATTTCTTCAATCAATTCATCGGAATTCTCATCGATATGATCTAAATCCCAGTTATTAATCTTTTCACGAAAAGCGTCATGCTGTACCTTCTGCATAAACATCTGCTTATACTGAATACTTTCCATATATGCTTCTTCATGTTCAAAATGCATAAGTGCATATTCCTTTAACTCTCCAAGGATATGCCGAACCTGATCGTACTTATCAACTAAAAACTCTTCTTTACTCAAATAATAAGTCTCATCCGCTATTTCAAATAATCTTTTATGCTCCGCATCAATCTGTTCAACACCTGTTACATATTCCTCTTTAAATTCGTACATGACAAATCCTCCTTAGATTCATTTTCTTTTTTAACACATAAATAACTAAAATCATTCAAATGATTTCTTACCTATATATCACTTTAACACCACTATAGGTGCTTTACAATACACTTTTTACCAAACTTGTCAGATAAAATCAATTTTTTGCTTGCATTTATGTATGTCTTCTGCTATGATAATACCGTTGTGACGAAAACTAATGGTTTTAGGAGGTGTTAATATGGCAAAATGTGATATCTGCGGAAAAGGCGTACATTTTGGAAACAACGTCAGCCATTCTCATAGAAGATCCAATCGTATTTGGAATTCCAATGTTAGAAGCGTAAAATGTAAAGTAAACGGTGCAGCTAAGAAGATGCATGTTTGCACTACTTGTTTAAAGTCTGGCCGTGTTGAAAGAGCTTAATTTAAACATCAAAAGGTTGTTCGAGATCGAACAGCCTTTTTTATTTGGATGAGCAATAAGGGACAATCTGCTTGCAACCTCACGTTTCACTAGTTGCCTTCGCACATTGTCCCTATTGCTTTTTCATATATTAACGCTCTCCCATACGCTTCCGCATAGCGTCGTATTGTTTGTTGATCTCAAGAACCGTGTCGCTGTCTCCGCATAAATTATCCGGATGGAATATTTTGAGTAGATCACGATATCGTTTCTTCAAACCAAGAATATTATTTACACCTTTGAAAAATTCAGGAGTACTTCCTTTATAGGTAGAATAATATGAGGAACTTGAGGAAGAATACGAACTGGAAGATCTCTTTTGATCCTCATACTGCCTTCTCTCCCGCTCCAGTTTTTTACGATCCATATCTAACTGCAAAAAACCATTTTGCAAAATCTGCATTTTCTTATCAAAGAAACTACTCTCATCTTTTAATCGTTTACGTTCCAGTAAGACTTTGCGGTTTAACGCTTTCATCTCATCCTGAAACACAAGTCGTTCCTTTAGGAACTTCTCATATACTTCCTTTTGCTCATCCTTTTCCTGTATCACACGGATTCGTTCTTCAAACAAAAAGCGTTTTAAAGAAAGTAATTCTTCCTCTGACATGGAATTTATTCTATTTTGTACTTGTTCGTCGGATAGGTTCTTATCAAGAATTTCACTATGAACATCTGAACCATCCTGCTCCAGTTCCATATCCGTATTTTTTGTTTCCTTTGTATCCATATATCATCCCTATTTACTACAATACAAGTTAAACCCTGCAATCATAAAAATAATGATCAGAAGGACCCCTACAAAGGTACTGCCTATAAGAAGCATCAACACCATTCCAAAGCTTATCCAAAACAAAATAAACCCAATTAATTTCATGAAATCATGCTCCAAAATGCTTCTTATTATATAATATTATCAAAACTTAAAATGTTTCCTGTTTTTTTACACTATGCCTGCGATTCTTCTTCTGGAAATGCCAGTTCTTTTGCACTGTCATCATCCATCATCTCTTCTTTAGGACTTGTAAACTTATCCACTAAATCTGGAACCATATCTAAAATCTTTGTAATCGTATCCTGATTTTTCACATTGACCAGTTTTGTATGACCATCTTTGATTACAAGAACTGCGCTTGGTGTAATCTTACCACCAACACCACCACCATTTGTACCACCGCCAAGACCAAATGACACATCTACAAGTGGTAATATAATGGTATCTCCAATCTGCTTCGCTTCTCCTACTACTGTTTTGGTACTGATTACAGAATCAACACCTTTTAACAAAGAATCCATTACCGAATTAAAATTATTTGTGCTCATTTGAAATCTCCTTTTTCACAATATGATATAGTTTACGACAATTCTTATCCATAAGGATGCTTAATACCTGATACAATAATGTCCATGCCCTTATTGAGCCTTTTACTTTAAAATCACCTTTAAAAATCTGTTTATCAAAATCCGGACACAGTATAATACTCTTTCCAACATAAGCTGGTAACATTCCATAAACTGCAAGTATATAACCAGTCGTTGCCGGATCTTCAAATCCAAATGTAAAATCTGCATGCAGTTTTCTTGGAAAAATATGTTTTAGCAGCTGAAAAATTTTTTTCTTACATAATGCAAATGCTGCCTTCGTAGTATCAGACTGTAATATTCTCAGATACCGTTTTAACTGCTTCTTTTTACTTTTTATATTACAGATAAAATCTTTTATTTTTTCAATGACATTTTTAATCTTCTCAATTATATCATGAATTTTCTGTTTGATATTATGGATGGTATTCTTTATCTTTTGGATAAAGGATATCTTTTCCTTTTGGGATTCCTCTGAAAAAATTTCAGTCTGTTTTTCTTCTATCTGTTCTATTATCTGTGATTCAGTTGGTTTATGATCAACTTTCTTTTCTGATTCAGGTTGCTTTTCATCAACAATTTTCTCTCCCGCTATTTGGGAAACATCCGCCTTCTTCTTTTTCATAAATACGGATATAGGAATCCCTAATATCCGAACAGATGTAACTACTTCTTTCTCCACTTCAATACGGATGGATACCAAATGAAGCAGCCACGTAATCTTTCCTTTGCAGTGAAAAGATTCATCATAGTTTCCTTTGAATCGGTAGCGAACTGGAACAAATAAGACAATTAGTAATAATAGCAAAAGTAAGCCAAATATTACCAGCAACGTTATTCCGATTATTTTTAATATTATGAGCAAAATCGAAATCATTTATAACCTCATGATGATTCATTTAACAGAAACGCTTTGATATCTCCTGTTCCTGTTGCGCTAACACACTCCTCCGTAATCTGATAAATCAAAGAAAGTGCTTCTTCATAATTTCCAGCAATTCCAACCACAAAATGATCTTGTCTGCGGAACACTTTTTGTTTTAACAATCCATTATGAAAACATTCTAACTGATTATCTCCATTTTGCGAAATGGTAATCAGATGTACATTAAACTGTCCTGCCGCAACACGAAGTTTCCATTTCACCCGTTCCGGATGCTTTATGGACTCTCCTACATAAAGATTATTGTAAAAACGCATACTGAAACTTCCTACCATCTTATCCAAAAAAAGACGCCACAAACGCCTTTTCTTTTGGATATCTACATAGTTCTATCTTCTTTCCATTGGTTCTTCTTTTTCAATTCCTGATACTGGGCATATGCTTTTTCTAAAATCTGTCTCTCATTGGAAAACTTTAAGAGATGATATGCCTCATGGTATTTATAAAAACCAGAATCCACAAAATATTCTTCACGTTGTGGTTTACTATAATAGCTGTCTGCCATCATAAGATACCAGTGAACTTCTTTTTCCACCACATCATCCGGTATGGTAAACCGATATTCACTTTTACCAATGTACTTTTTAATGGTTGCCTTCGCTCCCGTTTCTTCTAATACTTCCCGCAATGCTGTATCCGTATATTCTTCGCCTGCTTCCACAGTTCCTTTTGGTAGAACCCATCCATCCTTCTTATTATTATAACTACGGTACAAAAGAAGAATCTTGCCACGAAAAATAACCACACCGCCACAACTAATTGCCTCAATCATTGCAATTCCTCCTACTTTGGCTGAGTGATCTAAAACAAATGCCGTCAATCTTTATCAGGCGTATTATTTTATCAAAACCTAGTCTCAGTATAGACTAATTCTAAACATTAGGCAAGTTTTATTCATTTTCAAAATATGCATCAAAAATACGTTTTGCAATTGGTGCCGCATAATCACCACCGGAACCGATTCCCTCTATAATAATCGTAACTGCAATTTCCGGATCATCCGCCGGGGCAAATCCTGTAAACCATGCATGTGAATCTTCTTTTACCCCATTGTATTCTGCAGAACCGGTTTTACCAGCCGCCTGATAGAGATCCGACTTTAATTTAGTCGCCGTTCCTTCATTCACAACCCCCACCATTAATTCTGTTAAAACATCTGATTCTTCTTTTGTAAGCAACTGCTTATATTCTTTCGAAGGAAATGATTCTACTATAGTTCCTTTAACAGAAAGAACACGATCTATAAATTTCGGCCGCATCAGCATACCATCATTAGCAATCGCACACGTAATCATATTCATATGCATTGGTGTGATCTGCGCTTTGCCCTGACCAATACTAATTTGAATCATTTCATCATCAGAAATTGACTCATTTACTATTAAATTACTCTTAGAATAATTAATATCAATAGGCAATTCTGCATTAAACAACAATGTATCTAATGTATCTCCGTAATCATCTCGATCAAGCCCTACACCAATACTGGAAAAAGCTGAGTTACAAGATTTAGCAAATGCTTTATGAAAATCCTCGCTTCCATGAACAGAACCATGATAACACTGAATAGAAGTCCCACCATGAGTAAACCTGCCACTACAATCAAAATGATAACCTTCTACTGTTGTATTATTTTCTTTTAAATATTCCAAAGAAGTAATGACTTTAAATGTAGAACCAGGCGGATAAATGCCCTGTGTCACACGATTGAGCAGCACTGAACTATTTTTGGTTGTTTCTTCTTCCACATATTTATCCCAATCCTGCACAATTGTATTTGGATCAAAGTCCGGCTTGCTGACCATAGCAAGTACTTCTCCGGTCTTGACATTTGTTACCACACATGCGCTCTTATAAATTCCCAAAGAATCATAAACCACCTGCTGTAAATTGGCATCCAGCGTAGTATGCACTTCATTTCCCGGATTTTTAATCTGGGCAATATCATTTTCCACTTTCTCAGATAAAGGAATATTCGAATTAATTAAGTAATAATTAGCCAATTGTTCAATTCCCGTTTTACCCTTCGTAGAATAACCAACAACATGGGAAAACAAATTAGAAAATGGATAGACTCTTGTCTCATTTTCTCCATCACTCTGCGTATATGCAAGTTTTTCACCATTTCGGTCAAATATAGTTCCTCTGGTATTTTCCGAAGCTAAAATTGCCTGTCTTGCATTGTAACTGTTATTTAAAAGATCCTGTTCATTATTTTTCACATAATGACACAAATATCCAATCATAGCACAGAAAAGCCCCGTGAAAAAAACGGATAATAAAATAATTTCTCTGTTTTTTGTACTCCGAGGTTTTCTGTATGTAGTTTTCTTTTCTTTATTCGTCTTCCTCTTCATCATCAACCTCTTCCATCTCTTCGTCTTCTTCCGAAACATCTTGGTTTTCATCTTTTATACGAAGAATAATTCCCTGCATAATCGCAAATACAAAAATGCTGACAAGAACACTGCTCCCGCCATAACTGACAAACGGAAGGGTAACGCCCGTAAGCGGAATAAACTTAATACCGCCGCCAACAGTCAGGAATACTTGGAAAATATACATAACGCCTAATCCAGCCGCAACCAGACGATAGAAAGAATCCTGTATCTTCATTGCATTTTTCATAAATGTCAAAAAGCATGCGACACAAATCAACAATAGGCAGACAGCAGTTAATACTCCCATTTCTTCTGCAATTGCTGAGAAAATAAAATCCGATTCTACATATGGGATATCATTCGGCACACCTTTCATGAGTCCAGTACCAAAAAAGCCTCCACACACATGCGCTCTTATAAATTCCCAAAGAATCATAAACCACCTGCTGTAAATTGGCATCCAGCGTAGTATGCACTTCATTTCCCGGATTTTTAATCTGGGCAATATCATTTTCCACTTTCTCAGATAAAGGAATATTCGAATTAATTAAGTAATAATTAGCCAATTGTTCAATTCCCGTTTTACCCTTCGTAGAATAACCAACAACATGGGAAAACAAATTAGAAAATGGATAGACTCTTGTCTCATTTTCTCCATCACTCTGCGTATATGCAAGTTTTTCACCATTTCGGTCAAATATAGTTCCTCTGGTATTTTCCGAAGCTAAAATTGCCTGTCTTGCATTGTAACTGTTATTTAAAAGATCCTGTTCATTATTTTTCACATAATGACACAAATATCCAATCATAGCACAGAAAAGCCCCGTGAAAAAAACGGATAATAAAATAATTTCTCTGTTTTTTGTACTCCGAGGTTTTCTGTATGTAGTTTTCTTTTCTTTATTCGTCTTCCTCTTCATCATCAACCTCTTCCATCTCTTCGTCTTCTTCCGAAACATCTTGGTTTTCATCTTTTATACGAAGAATAATTCCCTGCATAATCGCAAATACAAAAATGCTGACAAGAACACTGCTCCCGCCATAACTGACAAACGGAAGGGTAACGCCCGTAAGCGGAATAAACTTAATACCGCCGCCAACAGTCAGGAATACTTGGAAAATATACATAACGCCTAATCCAGCCGCAACCAGACGATAGAAAGAATCCTGTATCTTCATTGCATTTTTCATAAATGTCAAAAAGCATGCGACACAAATCAACAATAGGCAGACAGCAGTTAATACTCCCATTTCTTCTGCAATTGCTGAGAAAATAAAATCCGATTCTACATATGGGATATCATTCGGCACACCTTTCATGAGTCCAGTACCAAAAAAGCCTCCACACGCAATAGCAAATAATGACTGGGTAATCTGATATCCTTCTTTGTCAATTACACTGAACGGATCTAAAAAGGCCTGTACTCGAACCTGTACATGCGTAAATACCTTATGAGCCAAAACAGCCGCTCCACTTCCTGCTGCAAGCCCAAACATAAGATACAAATAATTTTTAGATGCTATAAGCAGCATTGCCATATAGGTCACAAAAAATATCAATGCACTTCCTAAATCCTTGGAAGCAACCAAAACAAACACATGAATTGCCGCCACTATGGCAGATATTACATAAGTAGAAAAACATTTCTTATGATACAGCATCGCTGCTACGCCAAACACAAAGATTACTTTTACAAATTCCGAAGGCTGAATGGTAACTCCTGCAATTGTGTAAAAGTTTTTTGCGCCATTGGTAACCTGTCCTAAAATTAAAACTACCGAAAGACACGCGATTCCCATTGCAACATAAATCCATTTTAACCTTCGTAAGATAGAAAATCTTCTAATCAAAACCGGCACTAAAAAGGAGGCCGCCAATGAAATCCCCACGATAATCAACTGTTTAACTGCTTTTGAAAAATCCAATCTTGTTAAAATAATAAAACCAAAACTGAGCAAAAGCGTCATATTATTTAACAAACCCTTATCAATCCCAGGATAAAGTGTCTGATACAATACGATAGCTGAAAAAATCACAATTTGTAATATGGCATAAAAAAATAAATAGTCTAATTTCCCTGATTTCAAACAAATTGTTGCATATGCTAAAAATTGTATCAAAAACAAATAAATCTCTTGCCGCACATAAACACTACTTTTCTTTTTTCTATGAAAAACAGAAACCAGTGCTTCAACCGTATAAAAAATCATCAATATTAATATAAAATATTTGGATAATTCGGTGATATAAACCAACATCTATCTTATATTGCTCCTTCTTTAAAATGCCCCTGTGTATATTCATCCAATGGAAAAACATCTTTTCCTTCAGGAAATTTCATTTTATTTGTATAATACGCTAACAATCTCAAAATCTCTGTTGCATTTTCATTGGTAAAATCCAAACGAAATGTTTCAAAACCATACCGGATTAATTGCGAAAGTTCTTTATGAAGTGACATAGGAACCGCATTAAACACTTCATTGTAACAATGTACACAGTTTGCATAGACCGGCAGTTCTTTTTTATAACGGTCCTGAAGAGACTGCGAAAACGAATTTACTTTTCCAGTACATCGATCCAATGTCTTTCGAATACAATTTGCAGTAATCATCATCGGCGTTCTACCATAGATTACATATTCCCCGCTCCGATCATCTAATTCACGGTTTTCATAAACTGACAATTCCAATGGATATGTGAATCCATCTCGGTATTTTTGTAAATAGTGCAATGCACTCTTATTCCAATTGTAAACAGAATAATCCGTTATGATACAGCCCTTATAATTTCTTTCCTGCAAAAAAGCAAGTCCTTCTAAACTTTTTACAAGTATACCATCAAATAACTCAAGAATATCCGAAATAGTTTTAAGATATACATCATCTCTGCTGCGAAGCATATGCGGCATCGCAGCAAATAATTCTATATTTCGTTTCTTGGCAGATTGCTTTACTTCTTCTATTTCTATATTTTTCGTATAAAACAAATCCATTGGAATATACAACCGGTCAACCGAAACAGATTGTGAGAAAATTGCTTGTAACTGTTCCTTGTTCATAACAGAAACATGAAGTCTTGGTTTTACATCCTGTCTTTTACCATCTTCACAGTTACATTTCTTATTGCAGCCACCTGTTGTATTTAAGATATCTTGCTCTTCCATGCTGTAAGTTCCTTTTTTTCGCATATAGGAAACAAGAAGTTTCTCCTGAAATGTTTCTAAGGCATCCCTTCTTAATTCATTCAGTTTCTTTACAGGCAGGAACACATTGCCTTCTATGGTTATGTCCAAATCCTCAAATTTAAATATAGAATTGCCCGTCTTTTCGATTTGTTTTACCGCATCTTCCCTGCTGAGAGGACGATTTTGTGCACTTTGGACTAAATCACCATATACCGTTACCGATTCCCATTCATTATATACCGTCAATTGCGCCGGTTCTTCTACTGCAAGATATAACACACCGGAAATTCCTAATTTCTGTCTGCCTTCACAATATCTGTCATGAATCTGTTTTACCAATACATCATCACATCCCTGATACGATGGTGAATATAAAGATATCATATCTTTTCCATTATGTTTCTTAAAATAGCCATCCTTCATATCAGAGCGAATATATAAATGTGCCAGCTGCTCCATATCCTCTTTTGCAATTTGAGGACGCTTGCCATTTATATAATAGTCCATATATTTGCGGTAAACAGCTGTTACCCCAGCCACATATTCCGGGCTTTTCATTCTTCCTTCAATTTTAAAGGAATCAATTCCGGCATCCATCAACTCATAAATATAAGGAATACTACAAAGATCCTTAAGACTCAATGGATATACCTCTTTTTTACCACTGATGCAGCTGCCTTCTTCTAATACTTTATAAGGCAGACGACATGGCTGCGCACATCTTCCTCGGTTACCGCTTCTTCCTCCCAAAAAAGAACTAAACAAACACTGTCCAGAATAACAGTAACACATAGCACCATGAATAAACGTTTCTACTTCAATCTGTGCCTTATCTTTAATCTCTTGTAATTCTTTTAGCGACAATTCTCTTGCTGGTACTACTCGACAGATTCCCTGCTTCTTTAACCACTCAGCGCTCCGGTAATTACTAACCGTCATCTGTGTACTTCCATGCAGTTCCAACTTAGGAAATTCTTTTTTTAAAAAAGAGATTAATCCCAGATCCTGAATGATTACCCCATCCAGACCATTCTCATAAAAAGGAGACAGATACTCTGCAATCTTTCCAAATTCCTTTTCCTTAATCAGGGTATTGAGCGTCAAATATATTTTCTTAGAAAGTAGATGGGCATAATTAAGTGCCTCTACTAATTCTTCTGTTTCAAAATTACCGGCAAAGGCTCTGGCTCCAAATGATTTACCTGCTAAATAAACTGCATCCGCACCTGCATTAAAAGCAGCTGTCATACAGGAATAATCACCAGCCGGCGACAACAATTCATAATGATTCATATCTATCTTCCCATTACATAAAAAGGCTGTCGCCTATCACGCAACAGCCATACTTTTACAGTTTGTGTTCCTTTAACTCTGTTTCCAGACGAATAATCTTCTTATCTTTTTCATGATTTTCATCACGTAAAGACTTGAGACTCTTCTCGCAGTTCTCTAACTTAATCTGGGCAGCAATCAACTCATGCTTCAAATCATAAAGTTCTTTCTCTTTTGCTTCCATATCTTCTTCCATAGCAGAGATTTGTTTCTTTGCTTTAAAGAAATCATCCGCAATGTTAAGCTGCAGTAAAACATTCTGCATATCCACATTCTGTCTGCGAAAACTGTCTACTTTACCATATTCAACCAATTTGTTATTGATATAAGAAGCAACCTTCTGTAAATACTCCTCACTTTCATATCCGCAAAGAGTAAATACCCTTCCCCCGATAATTACTTCTGTATCTGTCTTAGAAGCCATAACAATACCTCTCATATCCCCAATTCGTAAAAAACAATACAACGATTAAATTATAATCAAACTACATAGGAATTTCAAGTCCTAAATGGTGGTACGCCGCTTCTGTCACCACTCGCCCCCTTGGTGTACGGTTCAAAAAGCCATTCATAAGAAGGTATGGTTCATATACATCCTCAATTGTTCCTGCATCTTCTCCGATAGTAGCTGCTAAAGTATCCAGTCCTACTGGGCCGCCATGGAATTTTTCTATCATGGTAAGCAATACTTTCCGGTCAATCTGGTCTAACCCAAGTTTATCGACATCCAGAGTATCCAATGCCCCAGAAGCCACTTCTTTCGTAATCACACCATCATACTGAACCTGGGCAAAATCACGCACACGCTTAAGAAGACGGTTCGCAATACGCGGTGTTCCCCGGCTTCTTCTAGCCATCTCCAAGGCACCCTCTTCTTCAATCTCTACGCCCAGTTTTCGGCCGGACTGCATGATAATCTTCTTCAACTCTTCTGTCGTATAAAATTCCAAGCGATGGATAACACCGAAACGATCCCGCAAAGGTGCTGATAACAATCCTGCTCTTGTAGTCGCACCAACAAGAGTAAAATGAGGCACATCAATCCGTAGGGATTTGGCTGTCTGTCCCTTGCCAATCATAATATCAATGGCAAAGTCTTCCATAGCCGGATACAATACTTCTTCTACCTGACGATTCAGACGGTGAATCTCATCAATAAAAAGGATATCTCCATCCTTAAGATTATTAATGATTGCTGCCATATCGCCCGGCTTATCAATAGCAGGGCCGCTTGTCACCTTCAAATGAGAACCCATCTCATTGGCAATAATCCCTGCAAGAGTAGTCTTCCCAAGACCTGGTGGTCCATAAAACAATACATGATCCAATGAATCTCCTCGCTGCTTAGCCGCATCAATATAGATTTTTAACGTCTTCTTGGCATTCTCCTGACCAACATAATCAGTAAGATACTGCGGCCTTAAACTGTGTTCATTTTTATAATCTTCTTCTATGACGGTTGTCTGAATAATTCTATCCATAATCTATTCCTATTCCCCTATCCAATAGGGTATGTTGTATTATTACATTGCCTGACTGATTACATCATCCGCAATGCTGTCTTGATCACAGTTTCGACTGTGGTCTCTTCCGCAATCTCAATCTGCTGTAACACACGGTACGCATCTGAAAGCGTATATCCCAATGCAACCAATGCCTCACTTGCTTCCTGTCTTACAACTGCCGCTGCAGATGTATCTTCTGACGCAGAACTGCTTCCGATTACATCCTCCGGCTTAACCTTATCCTTCAATTCTAATACAATACGAGATGCTGACTTTGCCCCCACTCCCGGAGCCTTAGCAATTATCTTCGCGTCCTGTGATAAAATCGCAAGACGAAGCGTATCCACATCCATCACGGATAAGATCCCCATAGCCCCCTTAGGTCCAATGCCACTTACTGTAATCAGCAATTTAAATAAATTCAACTCATCCTTAGAAGTAAAACCATACAGCCAAAATGCATCTTCCCTCACACTAGTATAGGTATATACCTTTGTCATTTGACCCACTTCCGGAAACCTTGGCACCATACCCGGCGCAATATGTATATTATAACCAATCTGATTTGCTTCCACGATCAGATTCTCCGGTTCTTTTTCTATAATCTGTCCATATATATATGCATACATAAAAAACACCTGCTTTCGTATCCAGAATCCACCTTACAATGAAACAGATTCTAATTCTTATTCATTATAAAATAAGACAATAGGAAAAGCAAGTGTTTTTACGAACAAATGTTCTAGGTATTATTTTGTATTAATATAATTGATCAAGCCTTCTGAATCAATGATTTTCTGCATAAATTCAGGGAATGGCTGTCCCTTGTATTCTTCATTCTTTGTATTGTTTTTGATGATACCTGTATCGAAATCAATCTCTACATCATCGCCTTCTTCGATTCTCTCAGAAGCTTCCTTACATTCGATGATTGGAAGTCCGATATTGATGGCATTGCGATAGAATATTCTTGCAAAAGTTTCTGCTATTACGCAGGAAATACCGCTTGCTTTAATTGCAATTGGCGCATGCTCTCTGGAAGAACCACATCCAAAGTTCTTTGTGGCTACCATAATATCGCCAGCATTCATTTTCTTATGAAAATCTGCATCAATATCTTCCATACAATGTGCTGCCAATTCTGCAGGATCTGAAGAATTCAGATATCTGGCAGGAATAATTACGTCTGTATCTACATTATCACCATATTTTATAACTTTACCATGTGCGTTTTTCATGTATATATAGTCTCCTTATATTTTAATATTAAGAGGAATGTCAAACTCATTCTTCTATCTAATATTTTATAACTGTTCTGGACTGGAAATCCTACCTGTAATTGCACTTGCGGCAGCTACTGCTGGTGACGCAAGATAAATTTCGGATGTAATGTGTCCCATACGACCAACGAAGTTACGGTTTGTAGTCGATACACATCTTTCATTTTCAGCTAAAATTCCCATATAACCACCAAGACACGGACCACATGTAGGGGTGGAAACAACTGCTCCTGCTTCTATAAAAGTAGTTACCCAGCCTTCTTCAATGGCTTTTAAATAAATCTTCTGTGTTGCCGGGATAATAATGCAACGAAGTCCTGCTTTTACTTTCTGTCCTTTTAAAATCTCAGCTGCGATTCTTAAGTCCTCTTCACGGCCATTTGTACAAGAACCAATGACAACCTGATCAATCACTACATCTTCTGTAATCTCATCAAT
>CAZHGE010000032.1:0-26293 GCA_964531805.1 uncultured Lachnospiraceae bacterium | reverse complement strand
TTCTCATCCTCTACTGCCACAAACAACAGATAACTACCCTGTATAAACAGTTTCTTTAAGGTTTCATCTGTTACAAACTCTGCAAAATTTCGGATTCCTTCCGGACCATACTCCATTGCTTCATATTTTAAAAAAACCTTAAACGCCAGTTCCATTGCCGCTTCCCATTCAGAAATCCGTGCCTTTCTAATCTGAAAAGACGGATTATCATTCTCTGCAGCAACTTTCTTTTCCTCTTTTATATCCTGCTCCATACTACGCCCAACTTACATTTATGAGAAAATATCTGTAAAAAAACCTTTTACGCGGGTCCCCATATCTTGGAAAAAGCCTGTAACACTTTCCACAAAAGACCGTTTAACAGTCTCTTCTGCTTCTTCCACAAGATCAGCGCCCACTTCATCGTATAAGTCCTCAATATGTCCCAGAAGTTTTTCCGGATCCAGTCCCAGATCTTTTATCTTCTGCATTACCTGTAAGATTTCTTCTTTTTCTTCTTCTGTCAGACTGACGTCAAATTTCTCTTCGCCTTCCTGTATGGCATTGGTAATATCTTCATCCGTTTCCAATTCACCTGCCTCCAGTTTTTCACGGATAAAGCCGATAACATCCTGTACCAATTCTGCATTCTCTTCTTTGCCCAGTTCCTCTGACAGCCATTCCATAACATCTGCTCCATGCTCGGACAATTCTCCTCCCAGCATGCTTAACAAATTTGCTGATTGCTCCTTCTCCCCCTGGTCTTTTGCCTGCACTGTCATACCCATTGCCAAAAACATGGTGAGCATTACAAGCATCATCCAAAATTTTCTCATGTTACTTCCTCCAATCAGCATAATTTATTTCAAAACAGCAGACTATCCCTGCTGTTTTAAAATCATTTTCTGGATCCATGCGTATACATCCTGCATTACTTCCAGTTTATTATCTTCATTTAATAACTCATGACGTTTTCCCGGATATAAAATCTTAGATACCTGCTTCAATCCGGCATCTACATACATCTGATAGGATTTTTCCACTGCCGCACCATATTCACCAACAGGGTCCTCATCTCCATAAATAAATAAAAGCGGAAGTTCCTTTGGCATAGCTGCAATCTTATCCGTATCATATAAACCGGAACATACGCCTGCCAATGTTTTGAATCCATTTATAGTAAAGGTAAATCCACATAAGTCATCTGCAATATATTTCTGCACATTTTCTTCATTTACAGAAAGCCAGTCAAATGGAGTCTTTGGATTCTTAATACGCTTTAAATAAGTACCAAACGCCATTTTATCCATAAATTTGCTGACGTGACGACTTCCCTGAAATGCCTGTAAAACAGCAACCATAATCTTCATTACTGGAAGAATTGCCTTTGGCTGCAATCCTGTCGCAGAAATTACTGCACCATCTACTTCTGAGCCATACTTATGTACAAAATTACGGGTAATAAAAGAACCCATACTATGTCCCAGTACTACATAAGGCACCTCCGGATATTCCTCACGAATCATATCCTTTAAAATATGTACATTTTCAACCACAACTCTATGAGGTTCCTTTTCGCAGAAATAGCCAGGAGGGTTACTTCCCATGGATTTTCCATGTCCCAGGTGATCTTCTCCTACCACCATAATATTGCGTTCTGTCAAAAATGCTGCAAATTCCTCGTAACGCTCAACATATTCCGCCATACCATGCACGATCTGCACGATGCAGACAGGGGTTCCATCCGGAACCCACTTCACTGCATGAATTTTGTTTGTGCCACAATATGAATCATAATAGAATTCTTCTTTAATCATATGTTTTTCCCCGTATAGAAATACCTTTCTTCTGTCTTTTCACTCCATTAATCAACTTGTGATTAACAAACCTCTGCCCCTGCCGGCATATCTTTTTCCGGTGTCATCAGTGCCAGATTACCTTCTGCATCTTCTGCACAAAGTAACATACCCTCTGATAAAACACCTGCGAGTTTAGCCGGTTTTAAGTTGGTCAAAACTAAAACTTTCTTACCAACCATTTCTTCAGCACTGTAATGCTGTTTAATACCTGATACAATCTGTTTTACTTCACTTCCGATCTTAACCTGTGAGCAAAGTAATTTCTTAGATTTAGGAACTTCTTCACAAGCAATAACTTTACCCACACGGAACTGTAACTTCTCAAAATCATCAAATGTGATTTCCGGTTTTGCTTCTATATCAATCACTGGTTCTGTATCTTCTTCCTCTTTTGCTGCATCCTGATTGCGGGAAGCATATAATGCTTCTGCTTTTTCCACTACTTCTTTTACATCCAGTCTTGCAAAAAGAATCTCCGGTTTTTCTGTAACCTTTGTACCGGATACATATTTACCAAATGTATCTAATTCTTCAAAACCACGGATCTTGTCATTTAACTGTGCCGCAATCTTTGCTGCCGTTTCAGGCATAAACGGCTCAAGTAATGAAGCACCAATCATAATACCTTCTACTAAGTTATATAAAACAGTGGATAATCTGTCTGCTTTTGCTTCGTCCTTAGCCAGTACCCATGGTTCTGTCTCATCAATGTATTTATTACAGCGTTTGAAGATTGCAAATATCTCTGTTAAAGCATCTGCTACTCGAAGATTATCCATCTTCGCCTCTACCTTGTCATATGCCGCAAGAATCGTATTCTTTAAGTCTTCATCAACGGTTTCCGCAGCACCCTTATCTGCTACTACTCCGCCGAAATATTTGTTGGACATGGAAATCGTTCTGTTTACCAGATTACCTAATGTATTGGCAAGATCAGAGTTCATGCGTTCTACCATCAACTCCCATGTAATGACACCATCATTTTCAAAAGGCATCTCATGAAGTACAAAATAACGCACTGCATCTACACCAAAGAAGTCTACAAGATCATCCGCATAAAGTACGTTACCCTTTGATTTACTCATCTTGCCGTCACCCTGTAATAACCATGGATGTCCAAAAATCTGTTTTGGAAGCGGCTCTCCAAGCGCCATTAAGAAAATCGGCCAATATAAAGTATGGAAACGAATGATATCCTTACCGATCAGATGAAGGTCAGCCGGCCAGTTTTTCTTAAACTGATCTGTGCTGTTACCGTCAGCATCATAACCAATACCTGTAATATAGTTTGTAAGTGCATCCAGCCATACATAAACGACATGTTTGTCATCAAAATCTACAGGAATACCCCACTTAAAGGAAGTACGGGATACACATAAATCCTGAAGTCCCGGTAATAAAAAGTTATTCATCATCTCGTTTTTACGGGATACCGGCTGAATAAATTCAGGATGTGTGTTAATATGCTCAATCAAACGATCTGCATATTTACTCATTTTGAAGAAATACGCTTCTTCTTTTGCCGGTTTTACATCACGTCCGCAGTCCGGGCATTTGCCGTCTACTAACTGGGACTCTGTCCAGAAGGACTCACAAGGAGTACAGTAAAGTCCTTCATAGGCATCTTTGTAGATATCCCCCTGATCGTATAATTTCTTAAAAATCTTCTGAACCTGTTTCTCATGATAATCATCGGTTGTACGGATAAATTTGTCATAAGAAGTATTCATCAGATCCCAAATATCCTTAATCTGTCCGGCAACACCATCTACAAACTCCTTTGGTGTTACACCAGCTTCTGCTGCCTTAATCTCAATCTTCTGACCATGCTCATCTGTTCCTGTCTGGAAAAATACATCATAGCCGTCCTTTCTCTTATATCTTGCGATACTATCTGCCAATACGATTTCATACGTATTTCCAATATGTGGTTTTCCTGACGTATAGGCAATTGCCGTAGTCATATAATATTTACCTTTATTCATCATCTTTCTCCTATCCTGCTATTATTTCCATAAAATCTTTTGTATTTTGTAAAACATCACCTTCAAATACAGCCGAACCGGCAACAATCACATTAGCGCCGGCTTCCATAATCATTTCCACATTGGAAAGATTAACACCACCGTCCACTTCTATATCCACTTGCTTACCGGAAGCTGTGATCATCTCCCGAACCTGACGGATACGTTCTGTAGATTCTTCCATATATTTTTGTCCACCAAAACCCGGTTCCACACTCATAATTAAAACCATATCTATAAGCCCAAGCCAGGGCATGACTTCTGCAGTCGGTGTTCCCGGCTTAATAGATAAGCCAACCTTACATCCACACTCACGGATTTTTAAAAGAGTGGCTTCTATATCCTCACAGGCTTCTAAGTGTACGGTAATAATATCCGCACCAAATTTTGCAAAATCTTCAATATATCGAATCGGTTCCTTTACCATTAGATGCACATCGAAAACAATGTCCTTAATCTTGCGAAGCGATTCCACCACACACATACCGAAGGAAATAGATGGTACAAACATCCCATCCATCACATCAATGTGTAAGTACTGTGCTCCGCCTTTCTTCACGTTTTCAATCTGTTCTCCCAATATGGTACAGTCTGCCGATAATATCGAGGGGGCCAAAATGTTCATTCTTCTGTTCTCACTTTCTCTCCCACTGCACTTTTACTTTGCTTGTGAAAAATCTTTCATATATGGATTTTTCACTTTTATCCCCTAAAAAATACGCTATACTCCCATATTGTAGTATCATACCACTTTTTAACCTCTACTGTAAACCCTTGGAATGTTGTATCTTGTTTTTGCATAAATTAAACAAAAGCACATAACAGGTGATCCTTTGAAAAAGAAAAAAAGAACTCTCCACCTTCTTGCAATTTTTTTTGCCGCAATCTCCATCATTCTAGCCATTTCCACCCTAACCATTTACATAGTAAACAGAAAAAGCCCTTTCCGCAGTTTCTGTGACTCCCTCTTTATAGAAGAAATGCAGGGCGACACCCTGAGCCTCCACTATACTCTTGCCCGCCCGGAAGATTTTCATATTAATGAAAAAACATGTCTGCCCATCTATAGCCGCGAAAATGCCCTGGCAGGATACGAACATACCACAAGCCAATTAGAGAAACTCGAAACCTTTTCCGAAGACAATCTTACCCCCGCAGACTCGTATACCCATGCGCTCTTAAAAAAGGCACTTATTAAAGAATTAGAAGGACAACAGTTTTTTTATCTACAGGAAGTGTTTTCTCCCTCCGGCGGAACACAGGTCCAATTTCCCATCTTAATGGCAGAATACCCCTTCCGCTGCAAAGAAGATATTGAAGATTACTTACAACTTCTGAAACTGACTCCCTCTTATTTCTCCGGACTCTGCGAATTTGAAAAAGAAAAATTTACAAAAGGCTTTGGCATGCCAGATTATTCTTTGGATAAAGTCATCGAACAATGCAATACCCTCATCACAGAAGAATCCCTGCAAAATAACGACCATTTTCTCATTACCACCTTTTCAGAACGCCTTCTTGATGCTATAGACAACAAAATCATTACCAAAAAAGAAGCCACCGCATATGCCACCCAGAACAGACAATATCTTGCCACGTATTTTCTTCCGGCGTATGAAAATCTGGCTTCTTCTCTTACCTCTTTTTATGGAATGGGAAAAAACGAAAACGGACTTTCCAACTTTGCAGATGGAAGTAATTATTACGAATGGTTATTCGGAACTATTACCGGTTCTGATACAAATGTGGAAGAAGCCTATAAAATACTAGCACAGGACTATTATAAAACCATGTTGTCACTAAAAGAGGCGCTTCTTATTTTTGAAGAAAAAAATACTCTAAGCGCTCAGGATCTTTCCTATTTTCCACTGACCACTTCTGAAGATATGCTTGCAGATTTGGAAAAACAAATGGCGGGGGACTTTCCAGTTACATCCTCTGCAGGTTCTTCCTCCATTTCTACAAATATAAAAACTGTCAGTCCTGCTTTAGAACCTTTTACAGCACCAGCCTACTACCTATTGCCTCCACTGGATGACAATACCCAAAACTCCATTTATATTAATGAGGCTTCCGTACCAGACGGTTTGCAGCTGTATACCACGCTTGGGCACGAAGGATATCCCGGTCATCTGTATCAAACTACCTTTTATCAAAATTATCGCAAAGAGCAAGACCATCCATATCTGCGAAGCATTCTAAACTACGGCGGTTACGTGGAAGGCTGGGCATTGTATACGGAATTCCTTTCTTATGATTATGCCGCCAAC
This sequence comes from uncultured Lachnospiraceae bacterium, assembly GCA_964531805.1. Taxonomy (GTDB): domain Bacteria; phylum Bacillota; class Clostridia; order Lachnospirales; family Lachnospiraceae; genus RGIG8767. The sequence continues at coordinate 20,161 of CAZHGE010000032.1, read as the reverse complement.
TTGTTAGTGAATAATACTGGAAAAGAGGATTACAGACTGCTTTACGGCATTTATGCTAAAGAACGGCGAGCATCCCTGGCAATGCTGTCCCTGTTAGATATTGGAATCCATTATTATGGAATGGATTTTGAACGTACAAAAGAACTTCTTTCTATCCATGGAATCACAGATGAAACTACAGCACGCGAGATCTACGAATATATTGTAGAAGAACCCTGCAACTATTCAAAATATTACTGGGGCTATATGGAGATTCTTTCCCTAAAAGAATCTGCCAAGGAACAAATGGGCGAATATTACAGCGACTATGCTTTCCACCAATTCTTTTTAGAAAGCGGTCCATCCGATTTTGATACCCTAAGGCAAAAATTAGAGGAGGAATAGCTGCAGGCTATTCCTCCTCTATCATACTGTCTAAATATCCTCTATCCCAAAGTAAAATCTTTAATTTCTTTGCAGCTTCTACTGCCGGCTTTGTAAAATATTGGTTCGTTAAAACAGCTCCCACCATCCGGTCATAATATTCTTTTCCTGCATAAGCTTCCTGAACTGCTTTTACTCCGACCGGCGTTGCATACGCCTTACACTGGATGCCATAGGTCACCCCATCCTTTTCCGCCAGCACATCCACACCATAATCACCGCTTCCTTTTGTGACAGTCACATCCACAAAACCTCTTTTTCTGAGAAGTTCCGCGCAGTAATATTCAAAATCATGTCCTTCCATTTCATCTAATTCTTTTACTGCACAATTTTTGCGGTAATTCATGGTCAGCAGAAATGTTCCAACAATAGCCACAATAATAATTCCGATAATACATATTAATATCAGCAATGTTGTTATTTCCATCTCTGCTTCTCCTTTCATTTCTCGATTTTAGTGCCACCTTTTCTACCACACACAAATTAGTTAATGCTGCCTTATTACGGATGACCAATCACTGATTCCCAGAATCCCTTTGGCAAATTCCGTTGCCTGCTTAGACTCCGTTGTATCAATCTTTTTAAATACATTATAGATCTGTTTTCTTCCACCGCCGGAATAATTTAAACCAAAGGCAAGTCCCTGTGCCACTTCCTCCGGCGCATCCGTCTGTCGGTTTAATAAAAATCCATTAATATGACTGTTTGCTTCTGAAATATAGTAGGCATAAGCGAAAGCTGCCGCCTGTACTCCTTCCCCACCAGAAGATGAGGTAAATCCCTGCTCGCTCAACAGTACATGACGAGTCTCTCCTTCATCAGTCAAAAACGACTCCTGACATAGATAGTCGGTTACTACATGAATATTTTTCATATTAATCATAGCAGTATCCACACTGTCCACTGTTAATTTTTTGTAATATGCTCCCGTGTTCCAAAATGCTGCATTTGTAAGTGGTACAGGATAAGGATGATACGCTAACTGCCAGTCAATATTACCTTTTTCTTTTAAAATGGTATTAAAGTTATCCAATACATCGCGGGCATCATAATTCTTATCATTCAGATTTCGGTTCCATGTCTGGTCAAGCGGCATATAAATCTCTGCTGAAGCATTTACGGATTTGATGGCATTATAAAATACACGGAATGCCTGTGCATATTCCTTAGTGTAATTATAAACATCCGTATATTCCATATAATTCCAATGTGACCGGGCATTGATTTCATTGGCAATTACCCAGTTAGACACTGTACCATGGCCAGTGCCGCTGTAACGTTCAGTTAAAAACGATGCCATGGCTGCCATCGCATCCACACCGGATTCTTCTGCACCATTAAACATCACGTACGGTGCGGTGGAGCCACTCCGTGCCTTCGGATGCACCAATTCCGGATATTCATAGTTCATATCATTTAAAATGATCGCCGTCGTGCGGATTCCTTTTTTGGAAAGACTTCCAAACACAATATCAAATTCTGCCACAGACTGTCCATCAATCGCATATGTTTTGCCATTATATGTATAATGAATAGTCGGGTAATTTGCACTGGTTGTCTGTCCTGTAATCTTAGAAAGCGGAATATTATAAGCCGCCTGTTTTACCCCAAGATCCTCTAACTCACCTGTATTCAATCGACTAGGGTCCACCAGTAATCCTTTTATAGAAGATGCCGGTGTATACACATTGTATTTTGCCACGGCTTCCGGATTGGTAATATAATGGCTGCGGGAAATAATTTTATATTTACCGTCCACCTTTGCCGCCACTACAAACTTCTTAAACATTCTGGAATTGGCCTGACGGTTATTCAAATTCGCATGAAAGGTAAAAGTTGCCTTTGTCTTTTCAATACGGAAAGTATCCGCCGGTTCTGCGCCTTCCGGAATACTTGTCTCATATGTATTCAGCGGGAATATATAAATATCATCACTGTCACTTTTCGGAATACCTGGAAGAGTTCCTTTAATCTCCACAATAGAAGTATCTTCGCTGGAAATCAAACAGCTTTCAATGGTTGCAAAAGTATCCTGATTTTCTGCCGTTAATTCAATTTCTTCCAGCCACAAATCCTCCCAGGCTGCCTGTACCTGATCTGTCACCTTCATACGCTCCCGGACTGTTGCCAAATATCTTTCCTGCTGGGTCTTTTCCTTCTGTTTTCTAGACTCACGTGCTTCCTGCATCAGCTTCATTGCTTCCTGACGGCGCACGCCCTGCTGATATTTTACAACAGCAAAAGTAATGATACCTGCTGTTATGGTTATGGCTAACAGGATTATCGGAATAATTACCTTCCATTTCTTTACCGTCTTCTTATCTTCATTATCCAAGGACAGTACTTTTTCTTTTCTTTCCAGTTTCTTCTGTTCCTGCGCTTTTCTCTTTTCTCTGATAAAACGCTGCAATCTATTTCTTTTCTTCTTAATTATCTTCTTTTTTCTCGGTTTTTCTGATAATGGCTTTTTCTTCGTCATTTCTTATTCCTATCTATTACTGTGTTTCTGTGCGCATACGAAGGTATTGTACTATATAACTACCATTCCGTTCCAGTCTCTTTTTGATTTTGTTCCCTAATATTTAAAAATCAAATCGAAATTCTAAGAGAACGCTATCATGCATAAATTTTTAAAAAGCCCATTTGAGGTTTTAACATGGCAAACATTCTTGCAAATTTCTCAAATATTGTCATTCCTCTTTTAATCTTTTATATCGTTTTATATGGCGTGGTATCTGGAAGTCATGTATACGATGATTTTACTAGAGGTGCAAAAGAAGGACTGGTTACAGTAGTAAAAATAGTCCCGACACTCATTGCCTTAATGGTTGGTGTCGGGATTTTACGTTCTTCCGGCTTCTTAACTTTTTTAGGAAACCTTGTTCAAAAGTTCCCGGGTGGTGATTTCCTTGCCTCCGATCTTTACAGTCTAATCTTTATCAAAATGTTTTCCGGTTCTGCCGCTACCGGACTGGTACTGGATATTTTTAAGACCTATGGCCCTGATTCCTTTACTGGTATGATGGCTTCCATCCTTTGCAGCTGCTCAGAAACGGTTTTTTACACCATGAGTATCTACTTTCTGACCATTAAAGTAACCAAAACCCGTTTTACTTTGGCTGGTGCATTGCTCTGTATTTTTGCCGATGTGATTGCAAGTCTTATTTTGACCATTTATATAGTGGGCTAGACTGGACTTTTAGAAAGATGCAAAATACTTACCGCCAGCGTTTCTGTCTGGCTGCTTTATCCATGAACTTACAAAATACCACCGCGAGCACCGCTGTTGACAAGGTGGCAACGAGCCCCGGCGCAATCACCGCTGTGGGCATCACACTGCCATACTGGCTGCGGTATGCAATCATATTAACTGGAATCAACTGCAGCGAAGAGATATTCACAATCAGAAAAATGCACATCTCATTGCTTGCAACCCGCTCGCGATTTTTCCCTTTTTGATACGCCGGATTCCCTCTTTCCTCTTCTAACTTTGCCAGTTCCTCCATTGCTCTAAGTCCCGCCGGCGTCGCCGCCCATCCAAGTCCTAGTACATTGGCAATGATATTCGTACTAATAGCTTCCCTTGCAGGATGATCTTTGGGGATTCTTGGAAAAAGGAAACTAACGAATGGACTGATCTTTTTTGTCAAAACCTCAATCAAGCCACTGGTCGTTGCAATCTCCATCAGTCCCATCCACAACGCCATGATCCCACACATATTCAGGCACAGACTGATCGCCTCTTTTGCCGAGTCCAGTGCACCACCTGTAACCGCTTCCATATTCCCTGTCAAAACACCGTAAATAATCCCAACCGTAATCATTCCTGCCCACAGATAATTTAACATAAAAAACTCCTCTTTTTCATTTGTATACCTTATGAAAAAAAGGAGTCTTTCATGCAATTATTATATTTTATTTGTATTTTCTCTATTATATAAAAAACGACGGACTTCCATTATTTTTCCATCATACTTATCATCTATTACAACATAATACACCACAAAATTTTGAACATATATACGATAATAAATGTCTCTTCTTTCTTTTAATGAAAAATATGGTTCAAATGACTCCGCAACGGGCAATCTCTTCATTATTGCCTGCTCTACTTCATCAATCAAATCATTAGCCGCTTGCGGATTCCCTAATTCTTCTGCAATATATACTGCCTTTTCCTCTAAATCATCATAAAACCTTGGCAAATATCTCAACCTATACTTTATATCATCCATTAATCCTCCTTCTTAGTTTAGAAAAAAACTCTTCATGCGAGTACCTTCTATCATCTTCCAAGGCTGATAAATCTGCCTCATCCAGTGCCGTCTCAACATTACCCACTAATTTTGAATATGATTCTAAACTTAAAACTACCATAGATCCATAACCATTTTTTGTTAAATACACAGGCTCTCCTCCTTTTACTATTTTCTCTATATCTGGAAATTTATTGCGCAAATCTGAAACTGGTCTAATCTGTATCATACATTCTCCTTATCATAATATTATCATTATTTTATCTTTTATTATAACCAGATATAGATTTTTTTCAATTAGAACAAAGCGTTTGCTTGGCAAACTCTCGCGCCGAGCGCGGTTGCGTAGCAACATCTTCCTCATACACGCGAGTGCGCATCCTCGCGGAGCGTTTTTGTATAATAGGAAATTCGGAAGAATTTCCTATTATACAAAAATAAGGTCACCCAATATAATCGGATGACCTTTATCTTTTGTAAATATATCTTATATGTTGATATTGTAAATAAAATGTCAGAAATTGTCAACATCTTTTATTTCAGTAACACTATTGAATATGGCGACATAGTGATCTTACCATCTTCTAAAGCAAGTTCGCCTTCCTGTGTAAGGAGAGAGCCACAGATTTTTAACTTGGAATCGCTTAAGGAAGACACATCCACTACGTTTTCATTTGGTGAAATATTGTAAATAATCCAAATATTTTCTTCTTCCCACTGTTTGTTAAATACACAAATATCTTCTGTGGAAATCTCATCAATAAAATCAACACTGCCTCGTGCAATTTCCGGATACATATTCTTGTAGCGGATTGCCTGCTTGTAGTAGTTGTAAATAGAAAGCGGATCTTCCTGCTGGTCTTCCAAACTGCCGTATTTCATATTGATTTCTTCCATAGCAGCCGGACCATCGCACATACCTTCTGCATTCGGATCGGATGACCATTGCATTGGGGCACGTTTATTTTCATCAATTCCCGCACCCTTCATACCAATTTCTTCTCCATAATAAATGAAGGAAGCACCTGTCATAAACATATTCATAGCGCCTGCAATCTTAGTCTGTGCCGGACTGAATTCACCCGCATAATAACCTGCACTTCGTCCTGTATCGTGGTTCGTATAGAATGGTGCATCAATATAATTTTCATTAAAAGCACTAAATCTGTCATGTAATTTTTCCACTTTACGTCCAAATACAGAAGCATCCACTGCATTTGTCTTCTTTACCGTATTTGCAATAACACCACTCTGTTGCGAAAAATCAAAGTTAAACATACTGTCGATACCGCTTGCATAGAACTGTTCGTAAACATTCATGATATCCCATGCTTCACCAACTAAATATGCGTCTTCTTTCTGCGCTCTTACATTTTCTACAAACCAGGTAAGTGCTTTTACACTTCGTCCAGTTTGTCCACTGTAATATTCTCCAACGGCATCCAGACGGAAGCCATCCACGCCCATATCAAACCAAAACTGTGTAATATCCGCAAATTCTGCCTGTACTAATTCACTCTCCAAATTAATATCCGGCATTTCACTCCAAAACTGTGCCTCATAATACCAGCCGCTTTCGCCCACTGGATAATAAACGCCTCCATCTTTTTCCTGTGTAAAATTATAATAGTCAAAATATTTACATTCCTCTATGGAAGGCTCTTTTCCATCCAGTCCTTTTAAGTACTCACAAGCATCTTTAAACCACGCGTTTTGGGAAGAACTATGATTTACCACCATATCAATAATTACATTGATCCCACGGGCATGGCATTCGTCAACCAGTTGCTTAAAATCATCCAACGTACCATACTCACTATCGATACTCTTATAATCCACAACATCATATTTGTGGTATGTAGTAGACTGGCACATTGGCATCAGCCAGATACCATTTATACCAAGGTCCGTATCCGTTGTATCATCTCCATCATTGAGATAATCCAGTTTGCTGATTAAGCCCTGAATGTCACCAATGCCATCCCCATCACTGTCACAATAACTGTACACAAAAATTTCGTAAAAGTTCCGGTACTTGTCATCAATTACATTCAATTCTGGTTCCTTACTACCACAGCCTACTGCAATCATACTAAACAGCATGCATATTGTAAGCATTACAGAAATCACTTTTTTCTTCATATTCTCTTTTCTCCTTAGATGAAACCCTTTTATAACAAGCATTATAATGCAAAAACGGAGAATCCCTCAACCGTTTTATCTTCATAATGTAAAAAACGTCTCTTGTCAGATCAAGTCCGACAAAAGACGTTTATTTTTATAATACTTTCGACAAGAATTCTTTTAATCTCTCATTCTGAGGATTGTCAAAAAATTCCTTTGGTGTATTTTCTTCCTTGATCTGTCCTTCATCAATGAACATCACTCGGGTTCCCACTTCTTTTGCAAATCCCATTTCATGGGTAACGATTGCCATGGTCATGCCATCACGGGCAAGCTCGCGCATAACGTTCAGTACTTCGCCAACCATTTCAGGATCTAATGCAGAAGTTGGTTCATCAAAGAGCATTACATCCGGGTCCATACAAAGTGAACGCACAATGGCAATTCGCTGTTTCTGTCCACCGGAAAGCTGCGCGGGATAAGCATTTGCTTTTTCCTCTAAGCCGACTCTCTTTAACAATTCCATTGCTTTTGCTTCTGCTTCTTCCTTGGATTTCTTTAACACCTTGATTGGTGCTAATGTCATATTCTCCAAGATTGTCTTATGTGGAAACAGATTAAAATGCTGGAATACCATACCAATCTTCTGACGATGTAAATTAATATCACTCTTTGGATCGGTAATATCACGTCCCTCAAACAAAATCTGACCGCCCGTAGGTCGCTCAAGCAGGTTCAAAGAACGTAAAAATGTAGATTTACCGGAACCGGATGGTCCTACAATTACCACAACTTCTCCTTTGGAAATCGTCGTACTAATATGATCGAGTACATGTAATTTACCAAAGTCTTTACATAAATCATTGATTTCAAATAAAACCTGTGTATTATCTTGCATCTGTTCGTAACCTCCTCTCCAGTTTTGAAACACCTGCTGAGAGCAGGGATACGATGATCAGATAAATAAGCGCTGCTGCCAAAAGCGGCATCATTGGCTCATATGTCTGACTGCGGATTACGTTTGCACCATGTGTAATATCGGTTAACGCAATATAACCACAGATTGAGGTTTCTTTTAACAGTGTAATGAACTCATTGGCTAACGCTGGCAAAATATTTTTAAACGCCTGAGGTGCAATAATATACATCATGGTCTGAACATAGTTAAAACCAAGACTTCTGCCCGCTTCAAACTGACCATTATCAATGGACATAATACCGGAACGTACAATCTCTGCCACGTATGCACCGGAGTTGATACCAAATGTCAGGATCGCAACAAAACGTTTGCTGATATCCGGGCTGGTAAACACAATGTAATACATAATAAGCAGCTGGATCATAGCCGGTGTTCCACGGATTACCGTCAGATACACCTTACATACTGCATCTAAGATACGGACAATCAATGGATTCTTGTCATTCTTATCTGCTGTTGAGCGGATAACTGCCACTAAAAATCCCAGTGCTGTACCTAAAAGAATCGCAAAGATCGTTACAATAAAGGTGGTTCCTAAACCCTCTGTTATGTAGCGCCAACGATTGTCTTCTATAAAGTTAAGTATAAACTTTGCTTTAAAATCTGCCAAAATCGTAACCTCATTTTCTAAATGTACTAATCAATACTCAGAGCCCTTCTCATCTGCTCTTACAATTTATATCTTATTCAGCGTCTTTACGAACAATGATAACCTGTGTAGCTGTTGTGTAAGAATCAGAGAAATCTACACTCTGTAAACGGTCTTCTGTTACAGTCATACCAGCAACACCCATATCTGCTTTACCACTTGTTACAGCGTTGATGATGGAATCAAATTCCATATCTTCAATCTTTAATTCCATGCCTAATTTATCAGCTACAGCCTGTGCCATTTCTGCATCGATACCAACGATCTTCTGATCTTTGTAGAATTCGTATGGCTCGAAAGCCGCATTTGTAGCCATTACTAATGTACCGTTAGAACGATCAAGACCTTCTGGAGAAACGTAAGGGCATGTTCCTTTTGTATCATCACCGATGTAGTTAGCAATGATCATGTCTAATGTACCTTCTGCTTTTAACTCAGCAAGAGCTGCATTTACTTTTTCTGTTAATTCTGTGTTGTCCTTTGAAATACAGATCGCATATTCTTCTAATGCAAATTCTTCTGCTAAGATTTCAAGGTCGCTGTTCTTTTCACAGAAAGCAATTGCTGGCTGTTCATCGATGATTACACAATCAACTTTACCCTGCTTTAATGCCTGAATCGCATCGGCACCTTTGTTGTAACGTTCGATTGTAGAACCTTCTGCTTCATAATCACTTGCATAAATATCACCAGTTGTTCCTAACTGAACACCAATTGTTTTTCCTGGAAGATCATCAACAGAGAAAACTGTGTTAGCTGGGGTTTTACTGCCACATGCTGTTAAAGATAACACCATAGCAGTCACAAGAATAAGAGAAACAAACTTTTTCATAATAACTCCTCCTAAATTTTATATTTATAAATTGTTCAACAGACATATTCTAGCATATTTCCCTTTAAATACAAGAAAAAACCTCGATATAAATGAAAATATTTTCATCTAATCGGGGTTTTTCCTTAAAAAATATTATAAGTGGACGGAAATTTGAATAAGTCTTATTTAAATTTTGAACATTCCGATAGAAGACTGTAATTTCTGGGAATTCTTTCTCAATCTTTCTACTTCTGTATTAAACTGCTCAGTAGTAGCTTCCTGTTCATTAACTGCTGCCAATACTTCCGTAACAGCTGCGGATGTTTCTTCTAATACAACGGAAATGCTTGTAATTGCTTCCAGTGTATTTTCTTTTGCAGTATCCATATCATCTACTCTCTTAGTAATGGTTTCGATGTTTGTATTCAGATCATCCATCTGGCTGCTGATCTTAGAGAATGCCTCCATTGTTTTCTGTAATGCTTTTTCCTGGGCATCAACAATATCACCGGCACTTTCTGCAATACGGGTTGTTTCACCCATCTTCATCTGGATCTGTTTTACAATGCCCTGAATATTATTGGATGCTGTTGCAGACTGCTCTGCCAGTTTACGGATTTCGTCTGCTACGACTGCAAATCCCTTACCAGCTTCACCGGCTCTTGCCGCTTCAATAGAAGCATTTAATGCAAGTAAGTTTGTCTGGCTTGCGATCTCTGTAATTGTATCAGTAAAGGTCTGGATTCTCTTGGATTCGCTATTTAACTCTTCCATACTATCCATAACTGTATGCGTAACTTCTGTTGTACTCTTTACGTTTGCAGATAAGCCTTCCATTGTAGCCATACCATCTACAAGGATTCTCTTTGTCTCACCTGCAGATTCGTAAATCTTCTCTGTATTTTCACTTACGACACCGATAACCTCTGAAAGTTCTGTCATACGCTGTCTACATTCTTCTGCGTTTGTTGCCTGATCGTTTACACCAGCTTCGATGTTCTGCATTGTATCAGAAATATGACGAGCAGCTGTCAACATTTCAGTAGAACCACCAGCCACCTGATCAGAAGCCTCTGATACATTACCAGTTACATCTGTTACGTGGGAAATCAATCCACGAATCTCCGCGATCATGCCAGATGTATGTGCTGCAAGACGGCCGATTTCATCCTTACGTCTGCTGCTGACTGTTCCGGAAAGATCACCTTCCGCTGCCTTTCTTGTTGCTACTTCGATCTTACGGAGTTCTTTACTGATTCCCATTGCAATCAGTACGCTGGATGCAATCGCTGCGATACTTGCAAATAATACGATAACAACTGTTAATGTACGAATATCATTTGCCTGCTCCATGATTTCGCTCTGAGGAACCATATAGCAGATGCTGACTTTTGTATTACCAACCTTATATCCAATGAAGAGATATTCTGCTCCATCTACATTTACAACTTCTTTTACATTTGCTTCGCTGCCGCTCATCATGTTCTGATAAAAATCTTTATCTACAAATGAGCTTCTTCCAGCAAGAGCGTCGGTTGTAATCTCTCTTCCATCACCTGTTACAATGGCACAGTAAGCACCATCTGTAAATTCCATACTTTCAATCGGAACGATGAGGTTTTCTTTTTTATAGTCTGTTACAACAATTGCTGCATTACGATTATTACGGTTCTTTACTACACGGCAGTTACTGATACCGTAATCATCTGTTGTCATGCCCATTACTTCATCAAATTCTGCATGCTGTCCAACCCAGACAGAATTGGTTGTGGTCTCACCAATGCGGACCATCATGTCGGATTCCTGCATATTATTAAACACTTCCGCACCGATGCTGCCGGCTGTGGAGATCGAATTACCGCTGGCACCAATGATACTGATAGAAGAAAGCATATCATTTCCAATAGCTTCCTTATTAACACGGTTCATTAAGCCCTTGTATGCTGTAACTTCCGCTGTTGGATCACTCTTATAAGAACCGGAATAATAACCAATCAAATCATCCTGATTATAAAATGAATAATTTACATCATCTAAATTGCTGAATAACAACGAGAAATATTCACCTGTTTTGATGATGGCATTATTCATGGAAACTTCGTAATTTTCGCTAATCGCTTCTGCAGCTTTTGTATAGGAAATACTTCCCAATAAAATAATACATACAATTGGTACTAAGCTGGTTGCGATCAATTTCTCACGGATTCCCAGTGCAAATTTCCCTTTTTTCACTGGTTTTTCTGAATTCCCTTTTTTCGACGCCGCAGATACTTTCATCTCTTTTACCTTGCTAAAAAGAGCACCTGCATTTACAGTTGGTTTTACTGTTTTTTCTTTTCTCTCTTTCTTCATCCTATTCCCTCCGCCTATATGTATATCAATCGCCCTAGAAAACGTTTTCCGCTTGTCTACAACAAATGGCTGCCTTACAAAGCAACCACTATTTTATCAATATAATACCGTATCTTTTATGAATAAGGATATCCGCATTTTTACTAAAAAAAATATTTTTTTTGTAGCACTTCGTCAATTAATCGTTTTCGAATCAAATAAAATAAGTGTTTTTTGTAAGGTATGCCTACAAACAAACACTTATTTTAACAAATACTGATATACGTCTCGTTTGGAAATCCCTCTATCTTTTGCTACCAATTTCATTGCCTCTTTATGATCGATTCCCTGATCCTCATAGCGTTTCATATGCTCTTCTATGGACATTTGGGCAAATGTTTCCTGCTGTTCTTCTTTTACCTGCTGAAAACTTTTTCCTTCCAAAACCAGAACATATTCTCCGCGGGGTTCGTTTTCCTCATAATAGCGAATGGCATTTTCCAAAGTAGTGGGAAATACCGTTTCAAATTTCTTGGTCAATTCCCGGCATAAGGTAATCTTACGCTCACCCACTGTATTGTACAATTCCTTAATGGTTGCTTTTAAGTGATGCGGAGCTTCGTATAAAATAATGGTCCGGGTTTCATTCTTTAATTCTTCCAGAATCATCTTTCGTTCTTTTTTATCCGGTGGTAAAAATCCTTCAAAACAAAATCTTCTTGTAGAAAGCCCCGATAATGTAAGTGCGGTGATGAGTGCTGCCGGTCCCGGCAGTGATGTCACAGAAATTCCCGCTTCGTGGCACATTTTTACCAGCACTTCCCCCGGATCGGAGATCGCTGGTGTCCCTGCATCAGTAATAAGAGCAATATTCTGTCCTGCTGCCAGTTTCTCTATCAGGGTATAGGCCTTCTCCACTTTGTTATACTCATGATAACTTGTCATAGGAGTCGAAATCTGGAAGTGGGTCATTAACTTAAGGCTGTTTCGCGTATCTTCTGCAGCAATCAAATCCACTTCGCGCAGAGTGTCCAGCACGCGCGGCGTCATGTCCTGCAGATTCCCAATTGGGGTTGCGCACAAATATAATGTTCCTGCCATGATTTCCTCCTTTCAATCCTAGTAACCATATACATCGTATATTTCTTGTGTGTATACGCCGGGTTCTTTGTATACAATTAATGGTTTCTCGACTTCTAAGCGGGACTTGCCGCCACGGACTGCCTCAATTAAGACCATGTTCGGTTCTTTGTCTATGTATGGATAAACCAAGCGCATGCGCTTCGGCTCCAAACGATACTTTACCAAAATCGTCATGATCTCCGCCAGGCGGAAGGGACGGTGGACCATATAGAAGTGGCCGCCGGGTACTAACAGGGCGGCAGCATTTTCAACCACATCCTCCAAAGTGCAGAGGATTTCGTGACGGGCAATGGCTTTTTCTCCGTGGGGATTCACTAAACCATGCTGTCCAATCATATAAGGGGGATTAGATGTCACCACCTGAAAAGAAGCCTTTGGAAAAATTTCTTTTGCTTCTTTAATGTCACCGGTTACCACAGTAATTTTATCTTCCAAACCATTTAATGCAACGCTGCGGCGTGCCATATCCGCACTTTCCGGCTGAATTTCAAGAGCCGTTAAATGCTCAGCCTCTGTTTTGGCTTCCATTAAAATCGGAATGATGCCAGTCCCGGTTCCTAAGTCCAGTACATGGTCCCCTTTTTTTGCCGTCGCAAATCCAGAAAGCAGTACCGCATCCATTCCAAAACAAAAACGGTCCGGATCTTGTATGATCCGGTACCCGTTTCGTTGTAAATCATCAATTCGCTCGTTTTCTTTTACTGATACCTGCATGAATTAATCATCAAGAGAAGCCGTTTTATCCTGTTTCTCCAACTTCTCAAGCTCCTTCATCTCTTCTGCGGAAAGTTTGATCTTATCTTTTTTATGTCTCTTCTTGAAACGAAGTTCGTCAACCGGATATTCCTTGAGTTCTTTTTCGTCTCCGTTTTCAATGAGAACCTTCACCAACTGACGAAGGATATTGACATTCTGTACTTCACCCTTCTGACCGTCCTTAGTAGTGACCTGATCACCTACATTCGGCAGTTTGCGGTTTAATTCTTCGTAAGTTTCTTCCTCATGCTTGAGACAGCACATCAATCGTCCACATACCCCGGAAATCTTTGTCGGATTCAGAGAAAGATTCTGTTCCTTTGCCATCTTAATTGACACTGGGATAAACTCGGATAAATGCGTATGGCAGCAAAGTGGTCTTCCACAGATACCAATTCCTCCCAAAATCTTAGTCTCATCTCTGACACCAATCTGACGAAGTTCAATTCTTGTCTTAAATACCGCAGCCAAATCCTTTACCAGTTCACGGAAGTCAATTCTTCCATCCGCTGTAAAATAGAATAATACTTTATTATTATCAAATGTATATTCTGCATCAATCAGCTTCATGGCAAGTCCATGCTTGCGGATCTTTTCCAAACAAATCTTAAATGCTTCTTTTTCTTTTACACGGTTTGCCGCTTCCTGTTCCACATCCTTTGGAGTCGCAATACGCAGCACCGGCTTTAATGGCTGGACCACCTTGTCATCTTCCACTTCTTTTGGATCACCAACAACTGTTCCAAATTCAATTCCACGTGCTGTTTCTACAATAACGTGGTCCCCTCTTTTAATTTCATAAGAAAGGGGATCGAAAAAATATACCTTTCCCGCCGTACGGAATCGAACGCCTATTACTTTAATCATCTATACACCTCACGTAAAACTAATTTATTCAAGCATCACTAATTAATCGCAATACTAGTTTTCTTTGATAGTCAATAAGAGCAGTTCCATCGTCAGATCAAAATTAACATTGGCTGACAATCTTCTCTTTGCATTATCAAGTGCTTTGATAATATTTTCAATGCCTTCATAAGTGCTCTTGGCTACCGTCTTCTTAATATACTGTATTTCATCCTTAAAAATCAAGTGGTTTACATCTTTCGTTGCCTTAAACAAAAGCGCATCCCGATACCAGATTGCTAAAATATCCAGATAATCATTGATTTCTAATTTGTATTCACCCATTTTCTTGATGGCCTTGGTGATCTCATGAATCTCCATTTCATCAATATATTTAAGCAAGGTAATCGCTTCGTCTTTGATATTATCAAAGTCCTCGCTGGATGCTAACATTCTTGCTTTTCCCACATTTCCACGGGCAAAAGCAGCACATACTGCCGCCTTATAATCCGGTATATGGAATTCCTTCATCAGGTATTCCTGTACCAGAGAATCTCTTACCGGTTTCATGGTTAACACCATACAACGGCTTACAATGGTCTGTAAAAATGCTTCCACATTTGTAGTCAGCAAAATAATCACACCGTATTCCGGCGGTTCCTCCAATGTTTTTAAAAGAGCATTCTGGGCTGCTACATTCATCTTTTCTGCTTCATTAATAATGTATATCTTCTTTGGCCCTTTATACGGTTTGATTACCATATCCCCATTTACCTGCTGGCGGATATCATCCACACTGATAGTATTTGGCTTTTCATGAGAAACACGGATAATGTCCGGATGATTTTTACTAAGTGCCTGTTTACAAGCTGCACACTCGCCACAAGGCTCGGTTCCCTGCTGCTCACACTGTAATGCCATAGCAAACAGATTGGCAATAAATTCCTTACCACTACTCTTCTCTCCGTGGATAATGTATGCATGTGAAGTTTTTCCTGTTGATAACGCACCCTGTAAATGCTCTTTTATCATATCCTGACCAATAATGTCTGAAAAACGTGCCATAAGCATTTCCTCCTATCAAGTAAAAATATCCAGTAGCAATCCCCGGATCTCTCCGATCTTAGCCAGAATGGAAAGGTTGTCCTGTTCATCCTTTACCAGTTCCTGTGCAAGATCATCCAGATTCTGATCAATCAAACGTATAATTCCATATACTCTGTGCCGTCCCTTTCTATCCAAAAAGTTTTCTCTGGAAAATTCATGGGAACGTCCAACAATCTCATTTAAAAATTCTTTAATCAGCCCGCGATAACGTTTCATATCCTTTACGTCACGATGCTTTGCCAGTTTTTCACCCTGCATAGTAATCTGCTCCATCATGGCAGTCAAACGTTCCTGCAGCTGGGCTTCTTCAATATGGCTGACAAGCGTGAATTTGAAAGAACCATCTGCCGGAGCCTGCTGATGTGTCTGCTCAACCGACTGAGACTGCATTAACTGATTAATCTTCATATCCATACTTGTCACCTCCTTTTTCTATACAAACCGGATTCCCGGCGCATGATATGCTTCTCTAATTTATACCGACTTTTTCAAACGATATCCTTACTCTACTTCCACTACACGAATCATATTTGTTTTACCGGAAATTCCAAGTGGAACACCTGCCGTAATAACTACAACATCGCCTTTTTTGATGTAGCCGGCTTCTAAACTTTCACGTACTGCATCCTCAAAAAGCTCCTCTGCTGTTTCCTCTTTTTTAATATGAAGAGGTCTTACACCCCATAATAAATTAGCCTGACGGCAAACCTGTGGTTCAATCGAGCATGCAATAATCGGACATGTTGGCTTATAACGTGCCAGCATTTCTGCTGTAAAGCCCGACATTGTAACTGTAATGATTGCTGCTGCATTTAAATCCATAGCCGTTGTACAGGTTGCATGGGAAATCGCATTTGTAATGTTATTTTCTCTTGCAGCTTCTACACGGTGCAGACGGCTTGCATAATCAATGTCGATTTCTGCTCTTTCTGCGATTCTAGACATTGTTTTTACAGCTTCTACTGGATAAGCACCATTTGCTGTTTCACCGGATAACATAATTGCTGTTGTTCCATCGTAAATTGCATTAGCAACGTCTGTCGCTTCCGCTCTTGTTGGTCTTGGATTTTTTGTCATAGACTCTAACATCTGTGTCGCCGTAATAACGTGTTTACCCATTGCCACTGCTTTTTTAATCATCTTTTTCTGGATGACCGGAACTTCTTCCAGCGGAATCTCAACACCCATATCACCACGGGCTACCATGATACCATCAGAAACCTCTAAAATTTCTGCCAGATTACGGATACCCTGCATATTTTCAATCTTAGCAATAATCTTTGTCTTAGCACCATGTTCGTCCATGATCTTGCGAACTTCCAAGATATCTTCCTTGCAACGTACAAAAGATGCTGCTAAGAAATCGAATCCCATTTTGATACCGAATAAAATGTCTTCTCTGTCCACATCACTGATAAATGGCATGGAGAGCTCTGCTCCCGGTACATTTACACCCTTTTTATTGGATACGAAACCACCATTGATTACAGTACATACAATGTCTGTTTCGGTTACTTCTTCCACCTTTAATTCAATAAGACCATCATCCAATAAGATTGCCATACCTTCGCTGACGTCCTTTGGAAGATTCTTGTAGGAAATGGAAACCCTTTCCTTTGTCCCCTTAATTTCTTCTGTTGTCAAAGTAAAAGTCTGTCCGGCTACTAATTCTTCTTTTCCATTTGCAAAATCACGAAGACGGATTTCCGGTCCCTTTGTATCCTGTAAAATCGCAATGGACTTGCCCATTTCTTTAGCCGCATCGCGGATCATACGGAATTTGTTTGTCTGCTCCTCATAAGATCCGTGGGAAAAATTCAGACGTGCAACGTCCATTCCCTCTGCGATTAGTTCTCTAATAATCTCCGGTTTCTGTGAAGATGGTCCGATCGTACAAATAATTTTAGTTTTTTTCATAATTTCTCCTCTTTCTATATAAAAAAATTGTTATCCCTCATTATGACAGCATACCCATATATTACCATCCATTATTCCTTGAACATGCATTCTTTTGCCAAGATACCCCTGTATGAGAGAAATATGCTTTCCGGTAATACGCTCACCTGGTATCAACAAAGGAATTCCAGGCGGATAGAGGCTTACATAATCTGCGACCACTCTGCCTTCTGCCTGTTTAAACGGTATTTCTTCCTTTTTTATCCCACGTATTTCCGATAATGAATATACCACATCTTCGCTCACAGGTGCTTTTACAAAAACATTCTTTACCATTTCTGAACTAGTTGTCAACGTTCTATCTATCGCAAGCAAAGCTTCTGCTAAACGGTCAAAGCCCTCTTTCGTATCACACAAAGTAATAATGCCCAGCACATAAGTCTCTGCCATCATCTCCATTTGGATCTGATACTCATTTAGCAATTTTTCATGTAACTGTCTGCCAGTCATATTAGTATCTTTTACGGATATTACCAGCTTGCCCGGTTCGTTTTCCTGATAGATGCGGATATGCTCAAGTCCTTTTACCTTTTGGAAAAAATCATCCCGCAACTGAAAAAAGTCATCCCATAAATGGCTTCCCTTTTCCTCAATTAATCCTATGCACCTGTCCATGCCTGCCATAAAAAGATAAGAAGGGGAACTAGTTTGATAATATCCAATATATTCCCGAATCCGGTCCACATCGGCAAATCCTTTTTTCATATGAAGCAACGCCGTCTGGGTAAAAGAAGGCAGCGTCTTATGCATGCTCTGAACCACCACATCCGCGCCGGACTGTATGGCACTTTCCGGAAAACGATCATCATATGGAAAATGTGCCCCATGCGCTTCGTCTACGATAAGTGGAATCCCTGCTTTGTGTACAATTTCAGCAATTTCTTTTACCGGTGAAACAATTCCGTCATAGGTGGGGGATGTAATCACAACCGCCTTGATATCCGGGTATTTTTCTAATTGACTAGATACCTCTTCTGCGCGGATAGCTCCCAGCAGATCCCAATCCTCTATATATTCTGGATGCAGGTAAACTGCCTGTAACTGGCGTAGTTCCATCGCATGAAACACTGCTTTGTGGCAGTTACGTGCCACCAAAATCCGATCCCCTGGATTCGTTACTCCCGTTATTGCACTAAGCAGACCTACCGTACTTCCATTTATCAAAAAAAATGTTTCTTCTGCTCTACAGACCCTTGCTGCCCGCTTCATCGCATCCTGCAAAATACCTTCTGCTTCATAAAGATTATCATATCCTTCTATCTCTGTAATATCGATTCCATAAGGGTTTTCCATAAAATCCGTACCAAAATTACGTTTATGCCCCGGCATATGAAAAGGATACTCTTCTGAACTTTGCAGTTTTTGTAAATGTTCCAGTAAATCTGCCACTCTGTTTCTCCGGTTATTTCATTCCACTTCCTGTCCACCTCTTCCAAGGTGTCCAGTTTCATTTTCTTAACACTTTATTTTAACATTTTTTTACTCAGAAAAATAGCCTTTCTTTAACTTAGAGTAATGGGAAACATATCCTTTTCTATCTTTCCATGCTGAAAATCTGGGCAATGGTGGAATTTTTCCCGCTTTATCTGCTGAAATTTTATGTGCAAGATAGGAAGCCATACACGCCTTTTCCAAAACAATGGCAACCGCTTCTGCTTCACTTTCATCCACGCCTGTACAAACAGCACCCACTCCTTCTATAAATACAGCATTGCGTTTTTCCAAGGCTTTCAACAAATCACTCGTATTGGCATCCGCTGAGATACAGCAGATATTAGTACCCGCAATCTGCGCCAGATCATCCAAATAAGGACGCTGATTTTTCCCCAGTCTGCTGACTGCTAATATAAATGGTGTCTGTACACAATTAACAGCAGTTACGTTATTCTGTCTGTATAAAATATCCTTTAATGCCTCGTCTATTTCATATGGAGCTGGAACTTCTGTTTTTACCATCACTCCTGCTTCTGTCTCAACTCCCGTCTCTGTATGCTTACCACAGCGACGTTTATACTCTTCTTTACATACCTTTTCCAATGTATAAGCTGTCGAAAATGCTTCTTCGTAATCCTTCCCCATACAGACCACACCATGATATTTCATCAATATCGCTTTGCTTCTTTCATTTTCCTGCATCTGAAACTTTATGGCATTCACTAATTTCGAAGTGGCATACATACCATAATCTGCGCATGGAATCACATCACTTAAAAGCAATCTGTCATCATCCTCTTTTACTGCGATTTTCTCACCCAAAATACTCAGTGCAGACGCATAATTTTGATGGGTATGAATCACAAAGTTCATCTGCGGACGCATCTGATATACTGCCGCGTGCACTCCTTTTTCTCCTGAAGGCTTTACATTACCTTCATAAGAACCATCCTCAATATTCACAATCACAATATCATCCGTTGTGAGGGTATCATAAGCCCGTCCGCTTGGCGTGATTACAAACTGATGATCCGAAATACGTGCACTAATATTTCCCCACGTACGGGCAACCAATCCCGCCTCGGATAATTCCAAACCTGCTTTTATGACAAATGCCTTTGCTTCCTCAATTGAATAAGTCATATTCTGCCCTTCCCTTTAGTAAAAATCTTTACTTTTTCTTGATCTGCAACTAAGATAATATCCCTTTTACTTCTTGTAAATCCGTAATCTCAAAATCGATGCGAAGCCCTTTGGTATTTTCCTTCTTCTGCGGATTGTACCAACAGCAGATAATACCTGCATTGTTGCCACCTTGTATATCACTTGTTAAGGAATCTCCT
>CAZHGE010000031.1:0-26315 GCA_964531805.1 uncultured Lachnospiraceae bacterium | reverse complement strand
GGATTATCGTTCCTATCGGTATGATAATTGGTTATTTTATCGTTTTGGCAGAACCTGCTGTATTTGTCCTGACCAAACAAGTAGAAGAAATGACTTCCGGTGCAATTTCTGCAAAAGCTATGGGAACCAGTTTGTCCATTGGTGTATCCTTATCAGTAGGTCTTGCCATGATCCGTGTTTTAACTGGAATTTCCATACTTTGGTTTTTAATTCCCGGTTATTTTATAGCGTTAGTATTAACTTTCTTTGTTCCAAAGTTATTTACGGCTATCGCATTTGACTCCGGTGGTGTTGCCTCCGGTCCTATGACAGCCACATTCCTTTTACCATTTGCAATGGGTGCCTGTGAAGCATTGGGCGGAAATATTATTACAGATGCCTTTGGCATTGTTTCCATGGTTGCCATGACACCACTCATTACCATCCAAATGATGGGCGTAATTTTCAAAATCAAAGAAAAGAAACTCCACAAAGATGCCATTGTCAGCACAACAACTACTACCTTGGAATCTTACGAAGATTGGGCAATTATCGAACTGTAACCTCTACATTGTATTGGTTAATATCTTCTTAGAAATGAGGACTATATGGGAAGTTTATATTTAATGACTACGATCATGGATCGAAAAAACGCAAATAAATATCTGAATCTATTTCAGGAAAATAATCTTCATGTTATTTTCTGGCTTCTTGGTTACGGAACGGTATCCAATGAGGTATTGGATTATTTGGGACTGGAATCTCCAGAAAAAGCAATTGCTTTTTCTGTTCTAGAAGAAGATACCTGGATACATACAAAAAAACAATTGGAGAAAAAACTTCAGATTGATGCCCCCGGAGGTGGTATTTCCTTCATCATTCCACTAAGCAGTATCGGTGGCAAAAAAACTCTGCAATTTCTTTTAGAAAGTGAAGATTATCAAAAACAGGAGGAATCAACATTGAAAAATACCACTCATGAACTAATTGTTATTATTTCTGAACAAGGATATACGGAACTGATTATGGAAGCGGCCAGAGAAGCTGGTGCCTACGGCGGAACTGTCCTTCATGCCAAGGGAACCGGTATGGAAATTGCTGAAAAGTTTATGCATATGTCACTCGCTGCTGAAAAAGAGGTTATTTATATTGTATCGAAAACAGAGCAAAAAAACGATATCATGCAGGCAGTTATAAAAAAAGCCGGACCGGACAGCAAAGCAAAAGCAATTACCTTTTCGCTCCCGGTTACAGATACTGCCGGACTACGTTTGATAGAAGATTAATCAGAACATCCATCATCCCCTATTTAGCAAAAAAAACTTCGTGATTCACACAATTGTGAAATCACGAAGTTTTTTTATAAGACGACACGCAAAGCGCGACATCATTTGGTTTAACCACCAAGATATGCTTTTTTTACTTCGTCACTGGCTGCTAGTTCTGCTCCTGTTCCTGTCAGAACAATACTGCCTGTCTCTAAAACATAAGCACGGTCAGAAATGGCAAGCGATTTTCCAGCATTCTGCTCAACCAGTAATATGGTTGTTCCATCCTTATTAATATCCTTGATAATTTCAAAAACCTGATCCACTAAAAGAGGGGAAAGTCCCATGGAAGGCTCGTCAAGCATAAGTAACTTCGGCTTTGACATAAGCGCACGTCCCATAGCAAGCATCTGCTGCTCACCACCCGATAAGGTTCCTGCAATCTGGTTTTTACGTTCAGCAAGACGCGGAAAACGGGTATATATTTTTTCAATATCTTCCTTGAAGGTCGTATTATCTTTAATGGAATAGGCTCCCATAACAAGGTTTTCGTAAACGGTAAGCTCCTGGAAAACACGTCTGCCTTCCGGGACCTGTGACATACCAAGATGTACAATCTTGTGACATGGCATTTTGCTAATATCATGTCCATCATAAATAACAGAACCACCCTGTGACGGAATCAGACCGATTACACTTTGCATGGTAGTGGTTTTACCGGCTCCATTCGCACCAATAAGGGTTACGATTTCACCTTCATTTACCTCAAAACTTATCCCTTTAAGAGCTTGAATAACGCCGTAAAAAACGGATAAATCTTTAACTTCTAAAAGTGCCATCTACGTTATCCTCCTATATATGCCTTAATAACTTCAGGATCGTTAAGAGCTGTTTCCGGTGCTCCCTGTGCTAAAACGGTACCAAAATTGAGTACGGTTAATTCATCGCAAAGTCCGGATACAAACTTCATATCGTGTTCGATAAGTAATATCGTAACATCATATTCATCACGAATACGGCGAATAATCTCCATCAGTTCCGCTGTTTCCTGTGGATTCATACCTGCCGCCGGTTCATCTAAACAAAGTAATTTCGGATTCGTAGCAAGTGCACGTGCAATTTCAAGTTTACGTTGTTTTCCGTAAGGTAAATTGCAGGAAAGGCTGTTACGTTCTTCCAGTAATCCTACAATATCTAAAATCTCTTTTGCACGGGCACGCATAGCCTTCTCAGTCTTAAAATGCTTTGGCAGACGGAAAATACTGGCTGCCACACTGCATTTAAACTCCGGCTGATTATGAAGACCAACCATAACATTACGGATAACCGTCATATTGTTAAAAAGGCGGATATTCTGGAATGTTCTGGCAATGCCCTTTTGATTAATAACTTCCTGACTCTTTCCAGTAAGATCCTCTCCAGCAAGCCAGAATTTTCCCGTAGTGGGTTTATAAACACCTGTTATCATATTAAAAACAGTCGTTTTTCCTGCACCATTAGGACCTACAAGACCATAAAGCTGACCTTTTTTTATTTCAAGATTGAATTCCTGCACCGCTTTCAGTCCACCGAAGGATATGCCCAAGTTTTCGGTTTTTAATACTATATCAGACATTATTTATCCTCCTTTATTGACTTATCTGGTGTATATGGCGATGATACCTGTAAATCAACTGAAAGTACTTCATCCATCGTGATTTTAGTAGGTACACGGTCCCACTTCGCTTCATCATCCCTTATGTTAGCTGGATTATTCTTCTTAAATTTGGCAAGCATATTTTTAATATTATATTTACCACGGAATCCTTTAAGTGCCGGTGCATTATTATAAATAACAAGCACAATCAGTATCAGTGCATAGAATAAATCCTGTAATACAGCAAGATTACCGGTAAGTATTGTCTGCAATTTCACATCAAGAAAGGTAATCAGCGTTGCTGCAACGATGGAACCATTAATACTACCCATACCACCTAAGACTACCATAACAAGAATCTCAATTGAGTAGTTATAGTCAAAGTTGGTACTCTGGATGGTATAGTTGGAATAACTGTAAAGAACACCTGCAACACCCGCAAAAAATGAAGATACTGCAAACACTACTAATTTATATTTTGTAACATTAATACCCATGGCTCTGGATGCAATTTCATTGTCACGAATAGAAGTAATGGCTCTTCCGTGTTTTGAGCGAATCAGGTTCTGTGTAACGGCAAGACAGCCAATCACCAAAACAAATGCGATTATAAAAAGATAATCCTTGTCAAAACGAGGAGTATCCAAGCCCAATGAGCCACCAAAAGATTCATCGCTTGAATTCATAAAAATGGAACGCACAATTTCACCGAATGCCAGTGTAACAATTGCAAGATAGTCCCCACGCAGACGCAATGCCGGTAATCCGATAATAATGCCAAATACTACAGCTACCGTACCACCTACGATTAACGCTGCTAAAAGTGCCGGCACTTCACCAATTACCGGTTCCAGTATCACTGCGGTTTTACCACCAAGATAGGCTCCCACACACATAAATCCTGCATGACCAAGTGATAATTCACCCAAAAATCCTACTACCATACTGAGTGATACCGCAAGTATAATCGAAATAGCAATTTTTTCAAGCAGATAAATATCTGAACTTTTCAGTGCACCCGAGAAAGAAAGAATCGCCATAACCACAGTAAATACGGTTAATACAACGAAGCTAATATAATGCTTCCATTTAATGTTTTTTAAACCTGACATTATACCTTCTCCCTTCTCTTTTTGCCTAAAATACCAGTTGGACGAACCAACAGAATAATAATCAAAATGATAAACTCAATGGCATCTGTATAAGGCGCAATTGCCGGGATGGTAAGCGAAATGGCTTCTACAACACCCATAAGTATACCGCCAAGCATAGCTCCCGGTATAGAACCGATACCACCAATAACCGCTGCTGTAAATGCTTTGATACCAGGCATAGCTCCCAGTGTATTGGTAAGACTTGGTGATTTCATCAGCATAAACAGACCTGCAAAGGCTGCAAGTGCTGAACCAATTGCAAAGGTAATCATAATGATTCCATTTACATTAATACCCATAAGCTGGGCTGCTCCCCTATCCTCGGAAACCGCAATCATGGCACGGCCAATTCTTGTATATTTCACAAAAAGGGTTAATACCAGCATAATTACCATCGAACATCCCAGTGTTACCAAGGTATAGATCGGGATTGTAAGACCTGCAACATTCAAATTACCAAGATCTGCAACATTTACCATTTTCGGAGCTGTTCCAAAAATAATTTGTGCAAGGGACTGTAAAAGATAACTTACGCCAATTGCTGTAATCAGTACGGCAAGCGGGGAAGCTCCTCGCAAAGGCTTGTAGGCAACCTTTTCTATTCCAACACCTAAAAGCACACAGCAAATTACAGCAACAAGCAATCCCAAGAGGGGATTGCCTGTTGCTGTCATGGTAACAAATATCATATATCCGCCAACCATAATAATATCGCCATGGGCAAAGTTAAGCATTTTTGCAATACCATAAACCATGGTATAGCCTAATGCAATCATTGCATATGTACTGCCCATACTAAGGCCATTAATCAAAGTTTCAATAAAATTCATAGCTAAACCCTAATCCTATTAGTTTGCTGTTTTAAGAGTATATTTTACTGCTTCTTTTGAAACGTAACCAGTTTCTTCCCATGTAATATCAGTACCTGTTACACCACTGTATGAGAAACCGCCTGTAAACTGTGCTTTTAAAATATCACTAAGTTCAGAAGCAGACATTGTAACATTGATGTTTTCTCCTGCATCAGCTGCTGCCTTCATAGCATTGTAGATTGCGTATACACAGTCATATGCAGATGCACCAAACTGATTAAGAGTGTCTGCACCATATTTTTCTGTATATTTTGCAACAAAGTCTGCTGCAGGGCCTGATGTAGCATTTGAGTCAAAGTGAGAAAGCATGGAAACTTCCTGCGGAATCACACTAAAATCTTCAAACTGTCCTGCAAGACCATCGAAACCGTCACATCCGTAATATACTGCATCTGCTGCAATAATATCTTTTGCCTGTGTTAAAAATACAGAAGCTGGCTGATAATAAATAGGCATAAAGATAAATGTACAATCTTTCAATGTAGAAATCTGTGCTGAGAAATCCTGTGCATTTCCTGTAAATACTGCGTCTACTGTTTCAATAGATGGATCAAGGTTATCCTTGAACTGTTCATAAATACCATTTGAATATGCATCATCGGATTTGTAGAAAATACCAATCTTTGTAAGACCAAGTGAATTTACATAGTCTGCTGCAACTTTACCCTGGTTACCATCTGCAAAGCACATCTGGAAACCATTGTCATTTGCAGGAATGTCATCACCTGATGCAGAAGGTGTCAGGAAGAATACATTATCATCTGCAGATAATTTTGTAAATTCAAGACCAGGGCCTGTTGTAACAGTACCTAAAGACACCTGCATACCACCTTCAAGCATTGTAGAATAGTTTGTAGCAACTTTTGTTGCATCGTGTGTGTCATCTGTTGCAACCAGTTTAAACATAACGCCATTTAATCCACCAGCGGCATTGATTTCATCAACTGCCATCTGTGCTGAATTATTAACTGCAACACCATATACAGCTGCGTCGCCTGTAAGAGGACCCGAAAAACCAATAACATATTCTGTATTTTCTGCTGTATAATTTGCACCGCCACAAGCGGTAAGACCTAATAACATAGTACATGTCATTAATAAAGCGGTTACTCTTTTGAACATTGATTTCATAATAAAACTCCTTTTTCTATAATATCATAGTCGTCATTTTAGCATGGTAAAGCGGATTTGTAAACATTCCTTTTTTTCATACTTGCTATTCCAAGAAGTTCCATTATAAACACAACTTAAGGTTTTCCATCATGTCAAAAACTCAATGTTCCAGCATCTCTTCAATAAAGATTCCATATCCTCTTGTCGGATCTTGCACTAAAACATGTGTAACTGCACCAATCAGTTTCCCATTCTGAATAATGGGTGCACCACTCATCCCCTGTACAATTCCTCCCGTTTCCTGTAATAACTCTTCATCCGTAATATGAATACGGAATCCACGGCTGGAGCTTTCAGTCTGTGCGTAAATATCGGTAATTTCAGCATCATAATACTCTGTCGTGTCAGAAACAGTACATAATATCTGAATTGGCCCGGTCGTTACTTCCTGACGCATCCCGATATCCATATACTCCTCTCCCATATCTTCCACAAAAGAATCTCTTACAACCCCATAAATTCCTTCCTCTGTATTCTGATTGATTGCCCCTAAATACTCATCCTGCTCATAGGAAATATATCCCGTCATTTCTCCCGGCTCACCTACTGCTCCCCTTTTTATAGAAATAATTTCTGCCTGATATAAATTTCCATAAGCTAAGTTCATCAATGTGGATGTATCCAAATCGTTAATCCCATGTCCTAATGCTCCAAATTCATTATCCTTTGTAAGATAGGTCATAGTACCTACCCCCTGGGCATTATCACGTATCCAAATACCTAATTTATATTCCCCTTCTTCGTTCTTTTCAGGTGTTACCATAAGATCAAACACTTCTCCATTCCGGTCAATTGTCAAAACAATCGGTTCTCCATTACAGGAAGCAATTTTATCAATTAAAACACTCTTCTTTTCAATCACTTCTCCATTATAGGCAAGGATGTAATCCCCTTCCTGTAAAAGTGCAGACGGCTGCTTGGTAAAACCATCCTCCCCTACAAACTCACCACTTTGTAAAACCAGTATTCCCTTGGTCTTTAAATAGATTCCTATCGGTTTTCCTACTGGTTTTAACTGAATATCGTTAATAACAGATACTTCTGTTTCCTTAAAATTTATAAAACCGAATAATTCCACAGACATTTTGTATCGATCGGTGTCTGTGGCATATAACGTAACCGGCCTGGAAAGATCCACTTCTCCGATTGCCTGCTCCTGTTTTGATATCTTGGCGATAGCAGGAATTGCAAAATCAAATTCTTCCACTGCCCCCTGTTTAATATGAATACGAGAAGGCACTTTCTGCCATGTTAAGTACAACCATCCCCATATAAAAAAAAGCGATGACGCCATTACAAAAAACATTTTCAACACTGTATATATTTTTTTAGGTCTATTTATTTTCATTTTCATACTGATTCTCCTATCGCAAAAAGGATTTTAAATTCATATTCCCTATCGACCAAACGTCGGCACGCTTCGCGAACCGTCTTATTGGACTACAAAAAGGACGCACCAAACGACACCACGCTTCATGAGTAGTCTATTGGATAACGTCCTTTTTAGTATGTGAAAGAATATCAATATTATGAATGTAATAATTAGTAACCTTTTGTTTCTTTTGCTAAATTTTTCAATTCTAAAGCATTGGCAAGTACAGCTTCTGTTATAGCGTCACTTCCCAATAAACGTGCCACTTCGTTTAATTCTTCCGTATCATTTAGTCTGCGGATCTCTGTGACCGCTGCATTTTCATCCACATTTTTTTCGATTACATAATGAGCATCCGCCATGGCCGCAATCTGCGGAAGATGCGTAATACAAAGCAGCTGATGCCCCTTACCGAGTACTGCCATTTTTTCAGATACCTTCCATGCGGTTCTACCGCTGATACCTGCATCAATTTCATCAAAGATCAGGGTCTCGATCTGCTCTTTATCTGCAAGGATTGTCTTGAGTGCCAGCATGATACGGCTCAATTCACCGCCACTAGCCACCAGATTCAAAGGCTTTCTTGGCTCTCCCGGATTGAGTGAAATCATAAATTCCACTTCATCAAATCCATCTTCATTATAAATGGTATTGTCACTGGTTACTTCCGCTTCAAAATCCACATTCGCAAAATTAAGTTCCTGCAAAGCTTCATTCATTTCTTTATTAAATGAAACAGCAGCCTCTTTTCTAAGTGCAGATAATTTTGCCGCATGAGAAATATATTCTGCCTTTGCCTGCTCCATTTTCATCTCAAGTGCCGCCAGATAACCGTCAAAATCCGAAAATTTATCTAATTTTTTCTGCTGTTGATCCAAATATTCCAAAACTGCCTCTGTGGTGGCACCATATTTATTTTGTAAATGATGGTACACATTTAAGCGTTCTTCCACCGCCATATATTCTTCCTGTGAAAAATCAAGGGAATCCAAATATCCGGATACCGCTCTGTCCAGATCCGAAAGCAGTTCTTCAATCTGCATCAACTGCTCATCCATGGATTCTAATTCACTATCATAAGAAGAAACACTTTTCATCTCCCGAAGCGCAAAGGAAACCGCATTAGCAGCTCCGCTCTCATTTTCACTGCCGATTGCCTGACTAACTCTGGATATAGCCTCTGCAATTTTACGGCTGTTATTCATTTTGCGGTACTGATCTTCTAACTGTTCGTCTTCTCCCACAACAAGTCTGGCATTTGAAATCTCTTCTACTTCAAATTCTGCAAGAGACAGTTCTTTTTCCTGTGCTCTGCTATCCTCACCAGCCTGTTCATATTCTTTTTTCAAAGAAGCATATGTACGGTAGGCTGCTCTTACCTGTTCTTTACAGACGAAGACCACATCTGCTCCATAATCATCTAAAATCTGAGAATGTTTTTTTACATTTAATAATGTCTGTGTGTCATGCTGTCCATGAATGGCAATGAGTAAAGAAGCCAGTTCTTTTAACTGTTTCCCCGTAGTTGTCTCGCCATTTACTTTGCACACGCTTCTTCCCTGCATAATCTTTCGTTGGATAAAGATGGTTCCATCCGCTTCCATAGGAAGCTCTAGTTCCTTCATTTTAGAAAGAACTTCTTTTTTCTCAGATTGAAAAACCAATTCAACCAACGCATACTGTGCACCCGTCCGAATACAGTCTTTATCGCCTTTACTGCCAATCACACTGCTCATGGCAGCTCCAAGAGCTAACCGTATGGAACCAATAATCACCGATTTACCTGCACCGGTCTCACCAGTCAGAATATTCAGTCCATTCTCCCAGAACACTTCACTTTCTTCAATTAATGCCAAATCTTTTACATGTAAACTTACAAGCATGATCTCTCCTTATGCTTCTCTCCGATTACAGTATTTCCCGTATTTTCTCCATTACAATCTTCGTATCTTCCGTTGTACGGACCGCTACCATGATTGTATCATCTCCTGCAATACTTCCCACGATTTCCTTTAATTTCATGGCATCTATTGCAGCCGCAACTGCCATTGCCATACCCGAAACCGTCTTTACCACCAGAAGATTCTGTGCATTGTCCATGGAAACGAAACCATGTCTGAGCACGCGGATATATTTATCTGCCAAATGAGCATCATCATGACTCAAAACGGCATAACGCTGCCTTCCGTTTCCACTAGGAATCTTACCAAGTTTTAACTCCCGGATATCTCGTGAAACGGTTGCCTGGGTTACAACAAAGCCTTCCTGTCCCAAGCGCTCTGCCAATTCTTCCTGGGTTTCAATATTTTCTTCCTGAATTAGTTCAAGGATTCGTCCCTGTCTTTTCTTCTTCACAGTCTCTTCCTTTCTTTTGCAATACCTATATAAAAAGATCTGCTTAATTCATCTTTCTATGTAATGCCTCGATAAAACTTCTTTCATCCAGTTTTACAATTGTAGTCGTTCGATCCGACTTTGATATCTTAATGGAATCCCCTGTTTCCATAATGGTTTTCTCATTGGCATCAAAGGATGCTTCCACCGTCAGTTTACTTCCATCCCTGCCATGATCAATCACGATTTCCACCACATCCTCACTGCGCAGAATAATACTTCTGGCATTTAAAGTATGTGCACAGATTGGCGTCAATATCAGTAATTGTGCATCAGGTGCCGCAATTGGTCCGCCTGCTGACATATTATAGCCGGTAGACCCTGTTGGCGTGGATAAAATAATACCGTCCGCATTCATTTTACACAAGAACTTATTATTTACATAAATCGAAAAACGGATAATCTGTAATGACCCACTTCGATTGATTGTAATATCATTGAGAGCAGAAGAAAAACCTTTCGTAATCCCTTCATGAAAAACGCTTCCCTCTAACATCATACGTTCTTCTGTCGTATACTTTCCTGCCATCAGTTGTTCAATGGCCTCATCCATACGGTTTATTTCCACTTCTGCCAAAAAGCCCAGTGTTCCCAGATTAATACCCATAACAGGAATCCCTTTTTTGGCAGCTTCTCTTGCCACCCTGAGCAGAGTCCCATCTCCGCCCAAAACCAAGGCACAGTCTGCCTCCTCTAAAAACGCCTCTTCCGTCAGGCACCTTCCATTGCTTTTCACGTCAAATAAAACAACCTGGCTTGTGCCTCCTTGATCCGCTATGATTTCCTGTAATTTCCGGGTAACCACCAAATCCTTATCCTTTGTTTCATTGGTGATAATATGAAAGTTTTTCATTGCTATGCATCCTCATCCAGCTTGCCATGCGCCTGATCCACTAAATCCTGAATCCTTTTTTCATCTTCAGCTGGTAAAACCCCTTTTTCATCCAATAACGATTTCAACTGCATTTCTGCATCATGTTCTGATAATTCTGCCACTTCTCCATCCATATCCGTATCTTTACGAATATAGATCAAATATTCAATATTGCCTTCCGGTCCTTTAATTGGTGAAAATGCCAGATCCAGTACATGAAAACCGACCATTCTGGCAAAAACCAGAATCTTACGGATTACCTCTTCATGAACCTTCTTATCCCTGACAACACCTTTCTTTCCAACTTTATCTCTTCCAGCTTCAAACTGCGGTTTAATCAAACATACCATTTCACCCTGGGCAGATAATAATCTCCTGGCCGGAAGAAGTATCTTCGTTAAAGAAATAAAGGACACATCCACCGATGCAAAATCCAATACATCGTCAATATCCTGTGGCTGCATATAACGGAAATTGGTTTTTTCCATACATACCACACGTTCATCATTACGCAGTTTCCAATCAAGCTGCCCATGTCCTACATCCACAGAATAAACCTTCTTAGCACCGTTTTGCAGCATACAATCTGTAAAACCGCCTGTGGATGCCCCGATATCCATACAGGTCTTTCCTTCTACAGTCAGTGGAAATTCATTCAATGCTTTTTCCAGTTTTAATCCACCACGGCTTACATAACGTAATGTAGAACCCTTTACTTCAATTGTGATTTTTTCCGGATCAAAAGTGCTGCCGGCTTTATCTTCGCGTTGTCCGTTTACAAACACTTTACCAGACATAATGATGACCTTGGCTTTCTCTCTGGAAGGCGCAAAGCCGCCATTTACTAACAGTACATCAAGACGTTCTTTCATTCTGTCCTCTATTTTTATTTTCTCATTTTTTCTACAATTCTATTAACAATAGTATCCGCATCAATACCAATTTCTTTGCGGAGAAGGTCTACATTACCATGCTCCACATATTCATCAGGTACACAGACGCTCAACACACCCATTTCCCACTTGCGCTCGTCCACATAAGTACGGACTTTTTCGCCAAATCCACCGCTTTCTACATTCTCTTCCATCGTCACTAATAATTCGTGATTCTTAGAAAGTTTCTCAAGCATCTCCGTATCAATTGGTTTTACAAAACGTCCATTTACAAGTGTAACACGATATCCCATTTCTTTGAGACGTTCCCGCACTGTTACAGCGGTTTTGACCATGCTTCCCACTGCCATAAGCGCAATGGTATCCTCTTCAAAAATCAACTCACTTTTGCCAAATACGATTGGTTCACGATACTCGGAAAGTCCATCATAAGCTTCCCCACGTGGATAACGTACTGCAATCGGCGCACCAAACTTAACGGCAAACTTCATCATATCAGAAAGTTCCCATTTATTTTTGGGAGCCATAATATGCATATTCGGGATGGATGATAAATAGGAAAGATCAAAAATACCCTGATGTGTCTCCCCGTCACTTCCTACAATTCCGGCTCTGTCGATTGCAAATACAACCGGAAGATTTTGGATACAAACATCATGCAGAATCTGATCATATGCCCTCTGCAGGAACGAAGAATAAATCGCAACAATCGGCACCAGTCCACCAGCGGCAAGACCAGCAGCAAAAGTAACTGCATGCTGTTCTGCAATTCCCACATCAAAAAAACGGTCCGGATATACATTACGGAAGCGTTTTAAACCAGTACCGTCCGGCATTGCTGCCGTTATCGCAACAACATTTTCATTACGCTGTCCCAGTTTTATCATCACGGTTGAGAATACATCCGTATAATTTGCCTTCGTTTTTTTATTCTTCGGTACACCTGTCTCAATATCAAATGGTTCTGCCCCGTGAAAGCGTGCCGGATGACGCTCCGCCGGCTCATACCCTTTTCCTTTTTGAGTCATGACATGTACCAATACCGCTTTTTTACATTTTTTAGCCTCATTAAATACACGTATCATGGCAGGAATATCGTGTCCATCCACCGGTCCTAAATAAGTAAGTCCCATATCTTCAAAAAGCATACCCGGGATTACCAAATGCTTGAAACTACTCTTTATTCTGCGGACCATTTCTACAACCGCATCGCCGTTTTTCTTTTTCACAAGAGAATTATAAATACCGTCACGCAGATTTAAGTAATTATCTGCTGTACGAATCCCATTCAAATATTTGCTCACACCGCCCACATTTTCAGAAATGGACATATTATTATCATTGAGCACAATAATATAATTGGTATCCAAACGTGCTGCATTATTCATGGCTTCATACGCCATTCCACCTGTCAAAGAACCATCGCCGATTACAGAGACCACGGTATTCTTTTCCCCTCTGATATCCCTTGCCTTTACCAATCCAAGGCCAGCAGAGATAGAAGTAGAACTATGTCCAGTATCAAACGCATCACAGCAGCTCTCTTTTCTTTTTGGAAAACCACTCATACCACCAAATTTACGTAAGTTTTCAAATCCTTCTTTTCTTCCCGTCAATAATTTGTGAGTATAGGACTGATGCCCCACATCCCATATAATCTTATCTTCCGGCAAATTTAAGGACAAATGCAGTGCCATCGTAAGTTCCACTGCACCCAGATTAGAGCCCAAATGCCCACCAGTAACACTGATTTTTTCAATCAAAAAGTCTCGAATCTCAGCTGCTAACTGATCCCAATCCTCTTTCCGAATATTTTTAATATCATTTTCTTTACAAATCTGCTCAAGAAGCATTGTCATGCCCTCTTTTCCTAATTATTACGGTGTATCAGATCTACTATCAGTTTCTCTAAAAAGTCATGTTCATATCCCAATTCTTTTAAAAGAGTTACTGCTTCGTTTGATAATCTGGCCACTTCCTCTTTTGCTTTTTCTAGTCCCATCAGGGTAACACAAGTTACTTTATGATTCTCTTCATCACTTCCAATCGGCTTGCCCAATTCTTCAAAAGTACCGGTTACATCTAAAATGTCATCCTGAATTTGGAAAGCAATACCAATATTATACCCTATTTTTTCAATATCGTTAATCTGTTTTGTGTCAGCGCCTGCTAAAACAGCACCAATCATCATACTGCTCTGAATCAATGCAGCCGTTTTATTCTCATGAATGTAAAGCAGCAATTCTTCTGTCACAGATGCCGGATTGGCATCCTCAGCCATAATATCCGCAGTCTGCCCTCCAATCATGCCATAAATACCGGCTTTTTTTGAAAGTATCGTAAGTGCCCTGGCTGCTTTTGAAATGTCTTCGGTCATTGAAAATGCCTTACATGCCGTTTCAAATGCATAGTTTAAAAGAGCATCTCCCGCTAATACCGCCATTCCTTCCCCATATACTGCATGAGTAGTCTTACGGCCTCTGCGGTATTCATCATTATCCATACAGGGAAGATCATCATGAACCAGCGAATACGTATGAATCATCTCCTGTGCCGCCATAAACGGTTCAATCACTTCATCCCTTCCGCCAAACATGTGGTATGTTTCTTCCATTAACATAGGGCGGAGACGTTTCCCACCAGCTAATACACTGTAATTCATGGCTTCCATCACTTTTGAGGCATAGCCTTCTTCTTTTGGAAGATATTTGCCAAGCACATCCTCAATATGTGCTATTTTTTCTTTTCTCATCTGTTCAAACATATTATTCTCCTGATTCCACCTATTGCATTATAAAATAACACCCATTATAATTCCTGCAGACTGCCATCCGCATTTAATTCCAATACTTTTTTCTCTACCCGGTCTATCTTTTCATTACACTCTTTTAACAATCTCATTCCCTTTTCATATACATGGAATGACTGTTCTAAAGAGATATCTTCGGACTCCAATTCCTGAATATGTTCATCCAGTGCGCGAAGCATTTCTTCTAATGTCAGTTCTTCTTTTTTCGTACCCATAGTATGCACCCCACGTTTCCCAGAAGTTGAATTTTGTTTTAATTTTGTTGTACCTTTTATCTATCCGAATAATACAACTTTCCTCTACTGCCATTTATGGGAACTTATCTTCTCAGTTCTTGCATATATCTTACCGTTTTTAACCTGAACAGTAAGTAGATCTCCTTCTTTCACATCCTCGATAGCTTTCACTGTATTCCCATCTTCATTTTCCACATAGGAAAATCCCTGATTTAATTTATCCAATGGCGATACACCTTTCAAACGTTCAATGCGGACAGCCAGTTCTTTGCGGTAGTTCTGCAAAATGCGTTCCATCATTGCCTGCATCTGTTCCTGCGCCCGCAAGGTAGTAAAACGCATGGTCTGTATTTTACTCTGCGGACTAAGTTGTTTTAACTGCATAGCCTTATGGGAAAGAAGCATTTGATAACGCTGGACCTTATGTTCCATCATTTCCCGCATATGTTCTCCATAAGATAACAGTAGTTTTTCTAATTGTTCCACTTCCCATACTGCCAATTCTGCTGCTGCAGATGGTGTTGGTGCTCTTAAATCAGATACATAATCAATGATAGTCGTATCCGTCTCATGTCCCACGGCGGATATAATAGGAACGGAACAGTCAAATACTGCCTGCGCTACCGCTTCTTCATTAAAGGCCCATAAATCTTCTATGGAACCGCCGCCACGTCCTACAATCATAAGATCCACACCCAGCTGCTCTAATGCACGAATACCTTTCACAATACTGGGAACTGCATATTCTCCTTGAACAACTGCCGGATATACAATAATCTGCACATAAGGATTACGTCTAGTGGCAATATTGATAATATCGCGTACCGCAGCACCCGTTGTAGCAGTCACTACTCCTAGCGTCTGTATATAACGCGGAATCGGCTGTTTATATTCTTCTGCAAACAAACCACGCTCTTCTAGTTCCTGTTTGAGAGCCTCGTAACGCTCATAAAGCTGACCAATCCCATCCAATGTAATCTTCTTTGCATACAACTGGTATTTTCCATCCCGTTCGTATACATCGATATTGCCAGATACTATAATCTGCATTCCTTCCTTTAAAGGAAAAGATAAGCCTGCCCGGTTCCCTGCAAACATAACGCAGGAAATCGTGCCAAGCTTATCCTTTAATGTAAAATAAATATGTCCAAATGAATGGTATTTGCAATTGCTCACTTCGCCCTTTACAGAAATGGAACGTAACATATAATCCTGTGAAAACATGTTCTTGATATATGTATTTACTTGAGCTACGGAATATACATTCTGCATTCTTTTCCCCACATTACCATTTCTTCCTTAGAACGAGATTATGATACAAATCTTGCCAAAATGCCGTTCACAAAACTATAAGAAGAATCCATTCCAAACTTCTTAGCAAGTTCTACCGCTTCATTGATTGCAACTCCGCTTGGAACTGTTTCATCAAATAATATTTCATAAACCGCCAGACGAATGATTGTCAGATCCACCTTTGCCATACGGTCCGTTTTCCAGCCCTTCGCGTGGTCATTGATCTGCGTATCAATCTCGCCCAGTTTTTCCATGATACGGTCAAATTTCTCCTGAATCAAAACCATATCCTGCTCCGATATAGGATTATCAATGTCATCAAAGAAGAAACTACATTGTTCCTGCATTTCTTCTATATCATTAAACTCTACACGAAATAACAGTTTAAATAACTGCTCTCGTAATACTCTTCTGCTCATCTGTCCTCTTACTTTGTCTTACGACATCCTTATTTGTTTTTGTTCATATCTACACCGGCAATGCGTACATTTACATCTGTTACAGTCAGACCGGTCATGTTTTCAATTGTTGATTTTACTCGTTCCTGAACTTTACCACAGGTTGTTGGAATATTTACCCCGTAATCAATAATCAGAGAAATAGCCACTTTTACCTTCTGCCCGATAATTTCTACTCGAACACCTTTTGCAAGATTCTTCACGCCCACTCTGCTCATCAATTCGTTTGTTATATTACCAGCCATAGCAGAAATACCCTCTACTTCTGTAGCTGCAAGACCTGCAATAACTGCAATTACATCATCCGCAACGCGGACAGATCCTAATTCCACATTCCCTGGTAATACATATGTGTTTCGTTTGGTTTCTTTTTCCATAAAAACCTCCTGATAATTTGTCTTATTTTGAATTACACTTCTTTTGATTATACCATTCCCTTATAATTTTGCCTAGTACTTACCTTTTAAAACTTCCCCTACAATCAAATTCATATAGGAAAATTATAACCAAAACGTAATACTAAACTGTTCTGTATTATCCGTATAAGCAATGGAGCCTTCGCTTGTCTGTATAAAATCAAATATTTTTTGATTTTCCAAAAGTTCTGTGCAAACCACCTCATATACACTGCTATCAGAACATTTCAACGTTACAATTTCTTTTCCTTCTGCCAGCGCTGCCGCAAATAAGTCCTGTATCCGCGCTTCGTCATACTGTTCAAAATACAAACCTTCTCTTACATAATAATTATCTGCAAGAGATGTACACTCCGGCAGAGCGACCGGCATATCCATCACATGAGTCTGCGAAATCTGCTTTGTTGTTACACAGAGATAATCATAATTGACAGCCGCTGTCTGAGGTTGCTGCTTTTGCCCCTCTCCAAACAAATAAAAGGCATCTCCCCATGTGGCATCCAGATAATACCAGTTATCATTAACTGATACCAGATTCCAGGCATGTCCATCCCCTTCACGAACCGTTCCAATCACTAAACCAGCATCCATTCCCATTTCCCTAAGCAGATACTGTAAAGCCTTCGCATATCCCTGACATACACTTCTTCCATTTAAGAAAACAGAGCAGATATTTTGATTATCTACAGAAGCCGTATCATACTCCGTATTCCGTATGATAGTCTCATATACATATTTTACCTTCTCATATTCATCCGTTGTATCCGGCGCACCGTCTACGATTTTAGCTGCCACATCTGCTATTTTTTCCTGTCTGACGCGGATTTCCTCAATATCATAAATATAATTGCCAGAAAAAACAATTTTTTCTATCATTTCATCACTGGAATATTCTGTATACTTATACCCATCCACATAGAAAATTTCCGGATGATCAAGCATCACACATTGAAACGCCTTATAAATCAAAGACGTATCCCTTGTCGATAAAGTTGTCTCCTTTTCCAATCCCAGCAAAGAAGACAGAATTTCTGCATACACCTTCTGTTCTTCCAGCGACAAACGCAAAAACGTAATACTGCTGGCATTTTCTGCTTCTGCAAGGATAGTAATATCCCTTTCCTGGTCTGTTGTTTCTTCGGTCTGCGTTTCTATTATAGTTTCCGGCTCTTCTTTTTGCAGTTCTTCTGTATCTTGTATCAGCTCGTCCAACTGAACCTGCTGTTTTATCAACACGGTATCTGCATCCGCATTTCTGAGGAACAGAATACTCACTGTAAAAATAGTCATTCCCAATAACAGAATCGCTTTTTTCATATGCTCATCCTCCGAAAAAACACCAGTTAACTATTGTGTACCAAATTCAGAAAGTTCCAAGCCCTTATTTCGATCCAGCGTCATGCCGACACTCCATGCGTTTATAAATAAGAGAAGCGGATTTCCTTTCAAATCCTTCACTTTCTTCATATCAGAAGTACCAACAATACGGTCAAGATCCGTATCGGTACTTGTAATCCATCGGATATGTTCATACGGAAGCGGCTCTAAGCGGATTTCCACATTGTATTCATTCTCCAGACGATATTTTAATACATCAAATTGCAGAACACCTACTACACCCACTATTATCTCTTCCAAACCAGTATTATATTCCTGAAAAATCTGAATCGCACCTTCCTGTGCAATCTGATTGATTCCCTTTACAAACTGCTTACGCTTCATGGTATCCATCTGTCTGACACGAGCAAAATGCTCCGGTGCAAAAGTTGGAATACCTTCATACTGAAACTGCGCTTTTGGCATACAAATTGTATCTCCAATGGAGAAAATACCTGGATCAAATACACCAATGATATCTCCCGCATACGCTTCATCCAGTATCTTACGCTCACTTGCCATAATCTGCTGTGGTTGTGACAAACGCATAACTTTATTGCCCTGCACATGCTTTACTTCCATATTGGCATCAAATTTACCAGAACAAATACGCATAAATGCAATTCTGTCACGATGGGCCTTATTCATATTTGCCTGAATCTTGAATACAAATGCTGAAAAATCATTCTCCACCGGATCAATCACACCTATATCTGCCTTACGTGGAAGTGGTGTAGTTGTCATCTGTAAGAAATACTGTAAAAAGATCTCTACACCAAAATTGGTAAGGGCGGAACCAAAAAATACCGGTGTCAATTTACCGCTCTGTATCTGTTCTAAATCAAATTCTGCACTGGCGCCATCTAATAATTCAATCTCATCCATTAAAGTATTACGGTATTCTTCTCCAACATGGGCAAGAAGACCAGCCTCATCATCAAGGGAAATAACCTCGGTGACACCTTCTTTTGTACCTTTTTCTGTATCGGAAAATGTTACGACACAATTTTTCTGTCTGTCATACACACCTTTAAAGTTTTTACCGCATCCAATAGGCCAGTTAACCGGACAGGTTGCAATTCCCAACTCCTTTTCAATCTCATCCAGTAATTCAAAAGTATCATTAGCTTCACGGTCCATCTTATTGATAAAGGTAAAAATAGGAATTCCTCTCATGCCACATACCTTAAACAGTTTACGTGTCTGTGCCTCCACACCTTTTGAGGCATCAATTACCATTACAGCGGAGTCTGCCGCCATTAAAGTACGGTAGGTATCCTCTGAGAAGTCCTGATGTCCGGGTGTATCCAGAATATTGATACAGTAACCATCATATTCAAACTGTAATACGGAAGAAGTAACCGAAATACCTCTTTCCTTTTCTATTTCCATCCAGTCAGACACCGCATGTCTGGCGGTTGCTTTTCCCTTAACACTACCTGCCAGATTAATCGCACCACCGTATAACAGGAATTTTTCTGTTAGCGTTGTCTTACCAGCATCCGGATGCGAAATAATAGCAAATGTCCTTCTTTTATTGATCTCTTGTGCATACTGACCCACGTTTGTGTCCTCCAAAACTTATCTTTAAATTCACTAATTGAATAGTATACCATAAAAACATTACTCTGTCATGGAACTAATGATAATATTCTCCGGCAAAATACCTGTTTTTCTAACAACAATGTCCTCAATCTGTGCTAATTTGGCATCATCCAGCTCTTCCGTACATACCACAACATCCGCCATGTCACCATTCACACTGACAACTGCCCCATCAAATCCCTTGGCTTCTAATAAAATCTCTGCCGCCATTTCTTTCTCAGCTATTTCTGTGAGTTCCATCATACCATTGACAGCGTCCTGTTTTTGGGACTCTGAGAGCGAAGTACTATTAATTATTTCTAATAAGGTCTCTTTATTTTTTGCCCTTGTCTGCTCTTTAATTAATTTTACTCCCGCCAAAGATGAAACCGCCTGTGTACTGGTATAAACAGCTTCCCCAGGTGTCGAATCAGCCAATGGATCTTCACTATTTAATATATCCTCGTCCTCCAGAGCAGCCGATGCCGTGTCCACATTTACATTGGAAATCGTATCGGTAAGTGTCAATGTATCTTCTAAATAATTGTCCGCCTCTTCCACATCTGCATCCAAACTAATGATATCCGATGCAATATCTTCTTCCGAAAGATCTAAAAGTGCTGTAACATCCTCATCCCCTGTCACAGACATATCTGCTGTTTCCAATTCATTCTCCATCTGGTCTCCTGCAAAATTCAGATATCCTGCTATTGCGATCATAAGTGCCAATGCTGTAATCATAATTTGATTTCTTTTCACCGTTATCCACTCCTGCCTATAAAATTATTTCATTTTAACTACTTTAATCTTATGTGCGTCCACATGAAATAATGCCTCTAATACTTCGGAAATATTTTTTTGTACAATGGCATTACCTCCCCCCTGCGCAACTACTGTAATTCCTTGTATTTCCGGTTCAATTTGTTTGATAACATACGGTATCTTATTCCCCTCCCCATCCGTTTCATATATCGTTTCATAGTCAAAACTACTTTCATTCGTACTTCTGGTTCCACCGGCACCATCACTTTCTGTTATCGTATTTCGCGTAACCGGTTCATCCTTTTCTACAATCAATTCCTTTGAAGTAGTAAGTGTCACCATTGCCTGTACTTCTCCCACCCCATCCATATTGGATAATAAATCCTCTATCCTCTGTTCCAGCTGCAGACAATATTCCAAATTTTCATCAATCTGTGCATCACCGATTAATGGTTCTTCCTTATTATCATCTTCTTCCTTATCTGGTGTTTTCTCTTTTTTTGAATCCGCATCAATAGGAATGGCAATAACGAGTAATAAAATTCCAAGCAATGCAAATACAATCATATTTTCTTTCTTTAATAACTTTTCTTTCATTCCCCTTCTCCAATCTTTATTTTCTCAATATATACGTTGTTTATTTTTGTTATATCTTCATTTAATATTTTATTTTCGATTTTCCCGTCCACGATAGCCTGTTCTTCCAGATAACTGCTTATGGATTGTTCATAATGTTCAAATACAGCGTCCACCCGTTTATTCCAATCCACCTCGACAGCCCCAATCAAAAAGACTGCCATTCGAAATAAGAAAATCATTCCTACGAAGGGTTTGATATACCTTTTATATGTCTGGTTTGGAGCAAACGACAATATAGTCTCACAAAGAATCATAAAAACAGCCAGCTGTTTTAACCACTCCACCAATTCTTCCAGCATCACAAATACCCCCGGTTTGTACTAAATGTTACAAGCAGAATTAAAATCAAAAAGAACATTACTGCCGTAATCATAGTCTGTAAAAGCAGCATAATTCCATCTCCAAATGCATTTGTACAGTTAATGATTCTTTTGTCTGCTGACAATCCCATAATACCGGCACAGCCTTTTACTACAAACATGAAAAAAAATACTTTTAAAACAGGCATGGCGCAAATAAACAACAGCAAGACAATAAATAAAATTCCCATCGTATTTTTCAGCAGCACCCCCATTCCCAGCACCACCTGTATGGATCCATCCGCCAAATCTCCAATACCTGGAATTGCTTCCACTGTCTTTTTTACAGTATTTAGTTTTGTAGTATCTATAACAGGTGTTATTAAAGATTGGAACATCCCGCTCCCTACTGCCATGCTCAATAACAGTTTCAATAAGGTCTGTATACTTTTTTTAATCATACCTAAAAACAGACTCAACCGTTCTTCCTCCCATATCCCATTCATGACACAAAGAAGCATATAACAGCTAATCAGGGGCAATACTAACGTTACCAAAATTTGTTCCACAAAATAAATTGCAATCAAAAACACCTGATAAAATCCAATGGCAGTAGCACTTCCACCAGATAGTCCTACCACTAAGAAATAAGACGGAATAAATACATGTAAAAAAGACACCACACCTTCTAATCCACTTTTTGCAACTGCAAATACCTCCGCATTTACCTTCACTAAAAATATAATCAGAATAAGATAAGTAAATTGAAAACCAAAATCTCCAATCTGCTGCTTCGGAAAGATACTACTGAAATTCATAAATACTGTGGATATAATGCCAATCAAAAGAAGGGTGACACACACATATTTTACGGCGTCCATTTCCAAAAGCACTGTATATAAAATATTCTTTCCCTGGGCAATAAATGTCTCTCCCGCCTCTCCGTTTACGATTCCCTGAAACAATTCAGAAAAAGAAATGTCCCATGTAGGAAACAGAGATTTAAATTTTTCTTCCATTTCACTTAGATCTACTAATTGATACACTTCTTCAAAATTCATATTGCAAACCCCTGTATAGTCTCAATCAATGTCATTAAAATGGGAAGCCCAGCTAAAAGAATCGTTAATTTTCCAAAGACCTCAATTTGTGAACCAATAGCCTGATACCCTGCATCCTTACAGATTCCACTGCAGAACTCGCTCAAATATGTAATCCCGATCATTTTAAATAAAAGCCCGAAATATTGGTTGTCCTTCGTTAAGTATGCCGAAAGTGAACTTAACTGTTCTTTTGCTGAGGTAAATAGACCTAATACACAAAACAAGATTAATGCCGCTATACAGAGAGATAAAAAAACACTGTATTCCGGTTTTTGTGTTTTTAGAAACATAGCTAAAATCACACCCATCAGCGCAATTACTATAATCCGAAATATCATATTTTTTCCCCTTTATAATAGAAAAAGATCCTGTACTGTTACAAAAAGTTCATATATGCTGGGAATAATCCACATCAATACCAGGATCAATCCGGCAAGGCTGACTAAAAAAGCTTGTTCTTCCCTTCCGCTGTGTTTCAATATTTGATTTAAAATAGTAACCAAAATTCCCACTGCAGCTATTTTAAAGATCAATCCAACGCTCATACACTACTCCATTCTTTATATCAATAGTATGGATATCATTACACCTGAAACCAGGCTTACAGCCATAACCGGCTTCTGTTTTTCCTGTATTTGATGCTCTATTTTTTCCTTTTCTTTTTGTAATTCTTCTATATAAAAAGAAAACAAATTCATCTGTAATTGTTCATCTGCTTCTTTAACATATTCCGGAAACTGAACCAGAACCTCCTTGATGGAATCCTGTTGTAAATTCCCTCTGCACCACTCGTCCAACTCTTCCTTCCAAATACTCGAGAATTCTTTGTGTCGTTCTTGCCTTGCACGCATCCC
Organism: uncultured Lachnospiraceae bacterium; assembly: GCA_964531805.1. Taxonomy (GTDB): domain Bacteria; phylum Bacillota; class Clostridia; order Lachnospirales; family Lachnospiraceae; genus RGIG8767. The sequence goes on along the minus strand of CAZHGE010000031.1, from coordinate 2,870 downwards.
GATCTGCCAAAGCACCTTTCCATTCAGTTCTTCTTTTTCTCCAAGCCAGATACAACTTTCTTCCAACGTCTCTTTCTGATAAAATATCCGGCTTCGCAGCCTTTGAAATAGAAGAATCCAATTCTGTAAATGAACCAAATCCTTCTTCCAACCGGATATTTTTAAAATCCCAAATCCCGAACATCCCAAAACGCATAAAATAGCGCCTGATATTTTTAACATTTCAAAAACTCCTTATCATAAACTGTCATTTTATGCTCTTGTGAGATTACTACATACCGCTCAAACACTTTTTCCTTTATTACTTCTCCAAGAAAACCTTTTGTTTTCAAATCCTGAATTCCTTCTCCATGAATAGTTGCTAAAAGACCGCATCCACTTCTTGTTACAGAAAACAAGGCTTGAACATCTTCTATCGTTCCCAACTCATCTACCGCTATAATCTGCGGTGCCATAGAACGTAACACCATCATCATTCCCACCGCCTTGGGACAACCATCTAACACATCTGTACGTACTCCCACATCTAATTGTGGTACACCGCGAAAACTCCCTGCAATTTCAGAACGTTCATCAATTACGCAGCAGTGCATACCATCTCCATACCGGTTCCCATTAGACACCTCTCTTACCAAATCCCTAAGAAAAGTTGTTTTTCCATATCCGGGCGGTGAAATAACAAGTGTATTTTTAATTTTTTCTTCTATATACAACTGCTTTAACACAGACTGCGATGCTCCAATTACCTCATGAGCAATTCTGACATTTAAAAAAGAGATATTTTTTATGGTTTTTAAAATTCCACCATTATCCAATACTGCCTGTCCGGCAACTCCAATACGATAGCCGCCCTCTATAGTCAAATACCCTCTTTTTAGTTCTTCCTCATAGGCATACAAAGAAGACCGGCATATATGATACACAATATCTTCTAAATCTCTTGGCTGCATATTATCCACTTTATTTCTTCTGTTTGTAACCTGTCCACATTCTGTCACAAAAAACTCTTTACCTTTTGACCGAATCATAATTGGCGCATATACTCTCACACGAATTTCCTGTACATCCTCTATAATCTGAAGCGCCTTTTCCATCCTTGCCTGTAATCTTCCTGGAAAGATCTCTCGAATAATATCCATTCTTTCTTCTCCTTTTGCCTGTCCTTTAACTCAATATATGAATCAATTAGAAAGTTATTCCAATTTTTGGAAACACTTTACAAACAAAACATAATATGTTATTATCTAATTACGATAATAGTAATGATTACTATTTATATGAAAAGGAGGTAGTATTATGGGAAATGCAAATGCTCAGGTAGATAATTTAGTTGCTTTATTGGATGGATATGCAGAGAAAGGTGGCCATCACTTGAATGTGAATGTGTTACAAAGAGAGATGTTAGAGGATGCAGCTGCGCATCCTGAGAAGTATCCACAGCTTACGATTCGTGTATCCGGCTATGCTGTGAACTTCATTAAACTGACACCGGAACAGCAGCGTGACGTAATCAGCCGTACATTCCATACGGCAGTATAGTATTACAAAAGGCAGATAAAACATGGGAAAATGATTTGCGGAAACTTGCAGGGCAAGTTTCGCATCGGAGTTTTACCAGTTTTATCTGCCTTATTTAATCATTAGTTCTGTGCCACGTCCTTCATTGAGAAGCTTGTTCTTCCCATCTTGTCCTTACCAAGGCATACAACAGTTACTTTGTCGCCTAATGTAAGTACATCTTCAACGCGGTTGATACGTTCTTTGCTAATCTTAGAAATGTGTACCATTCCTTCTTTTCCTGGAGCAAATTCAACAAATGCACCAAATTCTTTGATGCTTACAACTACTCCCTTGAAAATCTGACCTTCTTCGAAATCAGTTACAATCGTCTTGATCATATCAACAGCCTGAGCCATCTTATCTTCATCTGTTCCGCATACAGATACTTTACCATCATCTGTAATGTCGATCTTAACATCTGTACGAGCAATAATCTCGTTGATTGTTTTACCTCTCTGTCCAACAACATCACCAATCTTTTCTGGATCAATTGTAAGAGACACAATCTTAGGAGCATATTTTCCAACTGTTTCACGAGGCTGTGAAATAGCAGGTTTCATACAGTTATCCATAATGAAGAGTCTTGCTTCACGACATCTTGCGATAGCACCTTCTACGATTTCTCTTGTAAGACCATGGATTTTAATATCCATCTGAATAGCTGTAATACCTTCTGTTGTACCAGTTACTTTAAAGTCCATATCACCGAAGAAATCTTCCAATCCCTGGATATCTGTTAATAACACAAAATCGTCATCTGTATCACCTGTTACAAGACCACAAGAGATACCAGCAACCATTCTCTTAATCGGAACACCTGCAGCCATAAGTGACATACATGATGAACATGTTGAAGCCATTGATGTAGAACCATTGGATTCGAATGTTTCAGATACAGTACGGATAGCATATGGGAATTCTTCTTCTGAAGGAAGAACTGCCATTAATGCTTTTTCTGCTAATGCACCGTGACCAATTTCACGACGTCCTGGTCCACGGCTTACCTTTGTTTCACCAACAGAGTATGCCGGGAAATTGTAGTGATGCATGTAACGCTTGCTTGTTTCATTTGCATCTAAGCCATCAACCTTCTGCATTTCAGATAATGGAGCTAAAGTAGTAACGTTACAGATCTGAGTCTGTCCTCTTGTAAACATAGCAGAACCATGTACACGAGGAATAATATCTACTTCTGCTGCTAACTTACGAATTTGGTCAATTGCACGGCCATCCGGACGCTTGTGATCCTTTAAGATCATCTTACGAACTGTCTTTTTCTGATACTGGTAAACAGCTTCATCTAATAATGC
>CAZHGE010000030.1:0-26801 GCA_964531805.1 uncultured Lachnospiraceae bacterium | reverse complement strand
GATTTTCAGTCCTCTGCTCTACCAACTGAGCTATCTGGGCAACTTCGTGTCACGACCTTCTCCATCGATTCTCTTCTGGATTATCCGTCGCAACCAAATCACGACAACGATTATTTTACTGTATCCCTTATCATTTGTCAACAAGAATTGTAGATTTTTTCTGTACAATTTTCGTCAAAAAAACACCTGCAGATAAACTGCAGGTGTCGATTTTTAAAATTATTCTTTTACACCACCAAGAGCAACACCGGCAATGATGTATTTTGACAATGCAAAGTATACAATAAAGATTGGTAATACAGTGATAACAAGACCTATGTAAATGATACCGTAGTCGGAACGGAAACGTTCACCACGTAATAACTGAATAAACATTGGTAATGTATATTTATCCTGCTTAGATAAAATCATGGAAGGAGTATATAAGTTGTTCCATGAACCAATGAAAGCGAAGATACACTGTGTTGCAACGGCTGGTTTTAACAATGGCATTGCAATTCTATTAAATGTTGCAAATTCTTTAGAACCATCGATACGAGCCGCATCGATAATTTCAAGTGGTAAAGAACTTACCATAAACTGTCTCATAAAGAATACAGTTGCTGGAGCTGCAATAGCTGGGATAATTAAAGGAATATAGTTATTACTCATTCCCCATCCATATACCATTTTATAGAAACCGATAGATGATACCTGCTGAGGAATCATCATGATTGCCATAATAAATGCCCAAACCGCATTAGCACCTTTAAATTTGTATACTGTAACACCATATGCTGTCATAGATGAGAAATATACAGTAATAATTGTACTGAAACCAGCGATAATAAAACTGTTAATCATATACTGATACAATGGAACATTTTCATTACACTGATACAATAACTTCTGGAAGTTCTCAAAAAGGTGTGTTGAAGGAATCAGTGAAAAATGAGACTGAATATCAACACTGGCTCTTGTTGCATTTGCAATCATAATCCAAAAAGGAATAATACTTAAAACACAAAGGAAAACACATACAAAATTTCTAAAAATTTTGGAAACTAAAATATGAGCACTTAAGCTGCCTTCTTTTTTATTCTGTTCGTTCATATTATTTAGCCTCCTTTGCTGCAAGCGCTTTCTGCGCTGCTTTTATTGCTTTCTTTTCTTTAATCGCATCTTTATCTCTCATAATATAGAATAAGAGTAAACTGAAGAATAATGTTACAACAAACAATACGATTGAAGATGCAGAAGCCATACCCATGTTACGTCCACCTGTAAATGCAGTCTGTCTGATATACATAGTAATGGTTCTTGTAGCAAAGTCCGGATCACCAAATCCAGATGCTGTTAATAACTTAGGAATATCGAACATCTGTAAACCACCGATTGCAGAGTTTACTAATGAGAATAACATAATTGGACGAAGTAACGGTAATGTAATCTGTCTGAAAATCTGTCCACCAGTAGCACCATCTACACGAGCTGCTTCAAATAAGGAAGGACTGATACCTAATACACCAGCTGTTAATACGATCATCGTATTTCCATACCACATCCAGAAGTTGATAAATCCAACTACTCCTCGTGTGATCCATCTAGTCTGTAAGAATAAAATTGGTTCCTGAATCCATCCAAACTGCATAAGAACCTGGTTAACTGGTCCATTTGGATAGTTCAAAATAGAAGCAAACAATACGGAAACGGTTGCTGCTGTAATAATATTTGGCATAAATACCATGATCTTATAGGCACCCTGTGCTTTTAATTTAACCTTTGTATCTGTAAACCAAACAGCTAAGAGTAATGCCAGTAAAATCTGTGGAATAAAGCCCATGATCCACATAATAATTGTGGTTGCAATAGACTCACAAGTAAAAGTATCAAATAAAATACCATCTTTACTTACCAATGCATTCTTAATATTTTCAAGTCCATTAAAAGTAGGTCCAATTTCTGTATTGAACATAGTATCTACATAGTTCTCACAGAAGCCTAAGCCAATTGTGTAAGCCAATGGCCACAACTGCCAAATAGCGAATACAAGGAAAAACGGAATAATGAAATAGACACCGTATCTGCCGTATTCAACTGTTTTTCTTTTTTGTTTTTTCTGCATTTTCCCACATCCTTTATTTTTTGTTTTAAGACCTTGATAGGCCTTTTTTAATATTTTTATTCTTAGTCCTTATATCAAATTACGCTGAAAAACATTAAAAAAGACTTATCAAGGAAGTCTGTTTTTCTTTTTAATATATCTGTACCGGCGCTTTCACGCCGGTACAGCTTAATTAATAACTATGTTTCGTTATTCTTGCAGATTATTCTACTGTGATATCTGGATACATATCAGCTACAGCTGTCTTGAAGTCAGCTACTGCTGTTTCTTTATCCTTTTCACCCTTAGCATAAGACTGAGCCTGGCCAACGAATAATTCGTTAACTTTCTGATCGTATGCTGACATCCAAGAAACATCGATATCCTCTGCTAAAGGAGAGAACATAGCGATGAAGTCCTGTCCGCCTAAGAAGTCGTAAGCACCCTTACCAGCGTCTGATAATGTCTTCATAGCTGTTTTGTTGTTTACATAGTCAAGAGTTTCTTCTGCCATTGTTGTCATAAGTTCTGTGTCACAGCAAAGAGCTTTCATGATCTGTCCAGCTAATGCAGGATCTGAACATCCAGCCATTGCACATAACCATGTACCACCCCAGTAGTATGGCTGAGGTCCCTGACACATAGCCCAGTCACCGAATGTACCTTCGCCTACTGCAGCACCACCACAGTTAGCTTTGATTGTCCAGTGTAAGAACCATGTACATCCGAAGTAAGAGAATACACCGTCTGTAGAAGGACCAGCGTTCCATTCTTCTGACCAACATGTTGTCTTAGCAGATAAATCGTTCTGCTCTAATTCATAGTAAACGTCCATCATTGTATCAAGTGTTTCGTCATAAACGAAGTTCTTGTTGTCATCAACCCATGGTGAAGACTTGTTAGACCAGAATACGTTCTGTACGTCATCGTTAGAAGAGATGATCTTTGTAGCACCGCCTGATTTTTCATTGATTAATTTAGCTGTTTCAATGAATGTAGGCCAGTCTTTAACGTATTCCTGAACTTCTGCAGGATCAGATGTTCCTAAGTACTGTTCAGCTAAGCTTCTTCTGTACATGTAAGCACCTGGACATGACTGCCATGAAACACCCTTTAAAGATCCGTCTCTCTGGTCAGTTGCGATCTGAATTGTATATGGATACATTTCAGCTAAGTCTGCATCTGTTAAACCAAGATCTGTTACAGCTAATGTGTAATCAGAGTTTGTGTATTTCATGATGTAAGCTGCTTCTGTAGCCATTAAGTCAGGATAATCTTCTGCATCTGGTGTAGCTAATAATGCATCGATTTTTTCCTGGTATACACCAGAGTCACCAACGTTAACATAAACAACTCTTTCTTCGATTTCAGGATATTTAGCAAATACATATGCTAATCTTTCCTGTAACTCTGTGTTCCAAGAGTAGATGTAGAAAGGTTCTGCAGATGCTGCGTCATCTGCTGGAGCTGCTTCTTCTGCTGCTGCATCATCTGCAGGAGCTGCTTCTTCAACTGCTGCTGCATCTTCTGCAGGAGCTGCTTCTTCTGTGCCGCCACAGCCTACTAATAAAGTAGCTACCATAGCAACGCTCAGTAATGCACTGAGTAATTTCTTTTTCATTATAATTTCCTCCACTTATAATATTTTTTTATTTAAACCGGCAAGCCGGCTAAATAACACTTTTGTGTTACCTTTTTCTGATTCCTTATAACTTCCTTACGGACCGTCCCCGAATCAGATTGCCTTCGACAACTACATGTTCAATCAAAGAACTCTTTGGTTTTTCAATTTGATTAATCAGATTCTCTGCAGCAACTCTTCCTATCATTCTTGTATCTTGATAGATTGTTGTAAGCTGCGGTTCAATCTGCTGGGTTATCTTAATCCCATCATATCCTGCAATGGATATATCTTCCGGAATCCTAAGCCCTCTTGACCGAATCTCATTTCTTCCACCCATCGCACACAAGTCATCAGGATAAATGATACATGTCGGTCGTTCCTTCATATCTAACAATCTAGCCGTTAGTTTCTCAGCATTTTGAGCATCTCGGTAAAGACCTTCTATTATATAGTCTTCATCTATCTCAAGCCCAACTTCTGCTGCCGTTTTGTAAAAACTTTTAATCCTTGAGTCCGTAACGGCTGAAGATTTCTGTCCATGAATATATGCAACTTTGCGGTGTCCCTGCTCATATATATATGTAACCAAATCTCTGATTCCTTTTACATTATCAGATGTCACCGCCAATTTGTTGTTAAAAACATAATCTATTGTTACTACCGGTATGTCACTTTTGAGCAATTCGTTAATCTCTTTATCTGCGAAATCTACGCAGGCAATCAACACACCGTCTACATTTCGATATTTACAATGTTCAAGGTATGACATTATATTCTTTCTGTTTTTGTTGCAGTTAATAAATGTTATGTCATATCCCTGGGCCTCCACAGTTATCTTGAAACTGTCAAGTATATGTGAGAAGTAGTCATGCGTAAGACCACTCTGTGGAATCTCATCTACAAAAAGTACTCCGATACTGTTGCTTCGATTCGTTCGAAGCGCTCTAGCTGAAGCATTTGGGAAATATCCCATTTTCTTAGCTGTTTCTTTAATATGTAACTTTGTTTCTTCTCCAACGTCTTTGTGATCGTTAAGAGCTTTACTAACGGTTGCCACGGAGACGCCACACGCAGCTGATATGTCTTTTAGTGATACCATTTGAATCTCCTCCTTACTACAAGGACTTCCTGGCAGTCTCAACTAAAAAAGGGGTCCATGTACAAGGGTTTGTTTACTTAATCGTTTTCGTAAAATTAATATATAACACTTTGCTCTGAAATGCAACGCTTTTTTATAATTTTTTTAGTCAAATTTTACATTTTGTTAGTTTTAAACACTTTTCTTTTATCCAATTTGTGCATTTTATCAGAGTCCTATCTTGTCTTTTTTGCAGTTTGGAACGAGTTTCTTCCTATTATATATGCTCTCATTTTTAGGTGTATTTCTGCTAAGGCAGATTTACGAAAAGGTTTTTGTTATTTCTATACCATTTTCTTATCACCTTTTAAGGAAAACGTTTTTCAAAAAATTTTTTAAAGAAATGCTTGATTTTACTTGCTTTTTTTACAATTATCTCCTATACTCTAATTAAATTCTTTTGAAGAATTTTCTTTTTTCTCCGTTTACTTAATCGTTTTCGTTTTCCCTGATAATTTTGGCGGCTTTTGTTTATATAATTTATAAATCGAATGCCGCTATTATTATATAGATACATATATTATAGAAAATGGAGAGGGTTTTATGAAATTCGGTTATTTTGATGATTCAAACAAAGAGTACGTGATTACTTCACCTAAGACTCCGCTTCCTTGGATCAACTACCTTGGCTGCGAAAGTTTCTTTTCACTAATCTCTAACACTGGTGGCGGCTATAGTTTTTACAAAGATGCTAAGCTTCTTCGTCTTACCAGATATCGTTACAACAATGTTCCTTATGATAACAACGGAAGATACTTCTATATCAAAGATAATGATACAGTATGGAATCCAGGCTGGCAGCCAACACAGACTGCTCTCGATTCTTACGCATGCCGTCATGGTCTTGGATATACTGTTTTTGAAAGCAGCAAGAATGATTTAGCAGCAAACGTTACTGCATTTGTTCCAATCGGTGATAATTGCGAAATTAACAAAGTTACTTTAAAGAACAACAGCAATGCTGCAAAAGAAGTTTCTTTATTCTCATATATTGAATTCTGTTTATGGAATGCTGTTGATGACAGCACAAATTTCCAGCGTAACTTAAATACAGGTGAAGTAGAATTAGAACCATCTGTAATCTATCATAAAACAGAATACCGTGAACGTCGTAACCACTATGCGGTTTACGCAGTAAACGAACCAGTTGCTGGTTTTGATACTGACAGAGATTCTTTCCTTGGTGCTTACAGAAGCCCATCTTATCCGGAAGTAATCGAAGAAGGTGCTTCTAAGAATTCTGTTGCAAGCGGCTGGTCACCAATCGGTTCTTTCCAGTTAAAAGCAACTTTACAGCCAGGTGAAGAAGTTTCTTATGTATTTGTACTTGGTTATATCGAGAACCCTGTAGAAGAAAAATGGGAATCTCTTAATGTAATTAATAAGAAACCTGCTCATGCTATGTTAGAGCGTTATAACACAGTAGAGAAGGCAGATGCCGCTTTAGCTGCTCTCAAAGAATATTGGAACAACTTACTTAGCAAATATACTTTGGAAACAGAAGACGACAAGCTTTGCCGTATGGTAAATATTTGGAACCAGTATCAGTGTATGGTTACCTTTAATATGTCTCGTTCTGCTTCTTATTATGAGTCCGGTATGGGACGTGGTATGGGATTCAGAGATTCCAGCCAGGATTTACTTGGTTTCGTTCATCTGATTCCAGAATCAGCAAGAGAACGTATTATTGATATCGCTTCTACACAGTTTGAAGATGGTAGTGCTTATCATCAGTATCAGCCTCTTACTAAGACTGGTAACATGGATATCGGAAGCGGATTCAATGACGATCCATTATGGCTGATTGCAGGTACATCTGCTTATATTCGTGAAACAGGTGACTATTCCATCTTAGATGAAATGGTACCTTTTGATAACAAAGTAGAATTGGCTCAGCCTCTTATGGAGCATTTACGCCGTTCATTTAACTATTTTGATACTAGAAAAGGACCTCATAAGCTTCCTCTTATCGGACGTGCTGACTGGAATGACTGTCTGAACCTGAACTGTTTCTCAGAAACACCGGGTGAATCCTTCCAGACAACAGGACCTAGCGAAGGACCAGTTGCAGAATCTGTATTTATTGCCGGTATGTACGTTAAATATGGTAATGAATATGCTACTATCTGCGAAAAGATGGGCTTAGCTGATGAAGCGAAAGAAGTTCGTGCAAAAGTTGCTGACATGTATCAGGCAGTTGTTACTGCTGGATGGGACGGAGAATGGTTCGTTCGTGCTTACGATGCAAACAGTGATATTATCGGTTCACACAAATGTGAAGAAGGCCAGATTTATATTGAGCCACAGGGTATGTGCGTAATGGCAGGTATCGGTGTAGAAGAAAAACTGGCTGAAAAAGCTCTTGATTCTGTTAAAGAAAGACTGGATACAAAATACGGTATCGTATTATTACAGCCTGCGTACCAGAAATACTATGTAAATCTTGGTGAAATCTCTTCTTATCCACCAGGATACAAAGAGAATGCCGGTATCTTCTGCCATAACAATCCTTGGATTTCTATCGCAGAAACTGTTATTGGACGTGGTAACCGTGCATTTGAAGTATACAAGAGAACTTGTCCTGCTTATACAGAAGATATCAGTGAAATTCACCGCGCAGAGCCATATGCTTACGCACAGATGATCGCTGGTAAGGATGCAAAAAATCATGGTGAAGCTAAGAACAGCTGGTTAACAGGTACAGCTGCATGGACATTTACTAATGTATCCCAGCATATTTTAGGTATTCGTCCTGATTTTGATGGTCTTGTAGTAGATCCTTGTATTCCTGATACAATCAAAGATATGACTATTAAGAGAACTTTCCGTGGTGCTGAATACATCATCAAAGTAGAGAATCCTAATGGAAGCCAGAAGGGTATCAAAAAGATGATCGTGGATGGCAAAGAAGTTGAAGGCAACTTAATTCCTATCGAAGAAGGAAAGAAAGTATATAACGTTACAGCTATCATGTAATCAGTCATATATCAATCCTTATAAATGTTAACCTTAAAACGAGATTCCGTAGTGAACAATCACTACGGAATCTTGTTTTTTCACAAACACCTTGACGACAAAAAAGAAGATGCACTTCTGCACCTTCTTTTTCTATACCATTAATTCCATAAATTGTTCCATTCGGATTGGTCTCGAATATAAATATCCCTGATGACTGTGGGCTCCATACTGTCTGATAAAGTCACGAAGCTGTTCATTTTCAACACCTTCCACACAGACCTGCATACCTAATCCATTCGCACACTGTACGATAGAATCCACTACCACTTGTGCCGCACGGTTCATCTCGATATCACGTACAAACCCTCTATCAATCTTAAGCAGATCAAATGGAAATTCACATAACAATTCCAAAGAAGATTGGCCTGTTCCAAAATCATCCAGAGCAACCTTGATTCCATTCGAACGAAGAAAATGAATCTCTTCTTTTAAATATTCCTTATCCATGGCACGGCACCGCTCTGTTAATTCCAAACAGAGATTTTTTGCCGGGAATCCGGTTCTATGTAAAATATCCAGTACAGATTCACGGAACTTTCTACGTTCCAACTGTGTAGCCGAAACATTTACATTAATCACAAAATTCGGATTATCTTTAATAATGTGTTTTCCCTCTGTCAGCGCCTGTTCTAAAATCCAATTACCCAGTTCAAAGAAACAAGGGTCGTTTTCCAGCCATGGAATAAATCTTCCTGGAGGAACCTCTCCAAAAGGCTCTCTATTCCATCTAAGAAGCGCCTCCATACCAATAATCTTACGGGAATCTGCTTCCACTACCGGTTGATAACACATATAGAAACCTTTGCAGCCTTCTACCACATTCTGCCTCATTACATCTAATAATTCCAGTGTAGTACGGCTGTATTCTTGAAATTCATCCTGAAAAAATACCAGTTCTCCATGCTTTGTATGCTTTGACTTATCCAACGCATAACTGGCACTTGCCTGTATCGTATATTCCCCGGTATCCGCATGATCTGTCTTTACAACACCGCAGGAAATAGTCAACGGAATATGATTGCCGTCAATTATCATTTCATTTTTGGTCATCTGTTGAATACGGGAATATAATTCCTCTACATCTATCGTTGCATCCGGTAATATAATCGCAAATTTCGCGCCGTCCATTCGATATACAGCACCAATACCTTTTGTAAGCGTAACAAGATTATCCGCAAAATGCTTTAAAACACGATCACCAAACGCATATCCATAAACATCATTTACAATTGAAAAACGATTAATTCCCAACTGCATAATCAACCATTTTTCACCGCTTCTTTTACGAATTGCCTGTAAAAAACTATACACATTATATAAATTAGTCGTGGCATCGACCAATTCGGTAATCCCATGATTTAAAATCGTTCCAGCAAATAAATCGGGTTCTCCGTTTTTTCCACGGGATACGGTTCCACGGCATGTACACATGACATAATTACCATTCTTATCTAGTACACGATAATCTAATACATGATCATCTTTCTCTCCGTTAAAAATAGCGCGGATATCTTCAAAATATTTTTCCCTGTCTTCTGGATGAAGGAGTCTGCCCCATAATTCATCCGCATTATTAAAATATTCACCTGGCATATCAAAATTTTCTGCCACATGAGCAGACCATCTGGAAACTCCTGTCTGCATATTACATGCATACACATACCTTCTTCTAGAAGTTACGGATAAAGCATCAAATATTCTACTGTCAAGGCCTGTCTTATCTAGTCCCATATTATCCCTGCCTTTCTAACCTTTTCAGATGTTTTGGCTCCATAATATAGGACTATTATACCATATTATAAAATGTGCGAATAGTTTTGAAAATAGACTAAAATTGCCTCTGCAAATTGGTAATTTTTTCTCATTAAACAGACTTATTTCTCATTTGAGAGTTATTATTTATTTCAATGTAATGCTGTTATTTAAAACAGATGTACTATATAGGAAAAGAACATCCTGATTCGTAAAATTAATATAATTTCCCACAGAAATACTAGGAAGATAACGGATATCTACTACTGTGGTCTTTGCATAGCCTTCTACCAGCAAAGGTACAATACTTCGACTAAAGGAATCACCAAATACCACTAATTCTTTCTCAGAAAGTGCATATGGGTTTTCAATAGTAACCAAAGATACATTTCCACCTAAAAACAACTCATAAGGGTCCCTTCCGTCTGCCTTTGAAAAATCATACATTGGAATTTCTTTTTTATTTTCATGATCATATACCTGACAACTCTCCAAAATCGAATTGGAACAATAGGTAATCGTATCCGGAACAACAGGTAACGCCCTCTGTCCATAATAAACGCCATAAAAAGGTGTATCCAGTCTTTTAGACTCGTATTCTCCCGATAAAGGTGTCTGCATTTCTTCCGCTATTTTCAATGCAATATCTATAATTTCTTCTTGCTTCCAATGGGTATCCGTCTTATAAAAGTCTGACAGTTGAATATGTTCTATAATAGAAATAGGCTGTGCAAAAGCAGCTTCCTTTTCCACCAAATGCACAAACTTCTCATAATCCATGGTCAGATATTCATTTCCAGCTAACACATAATTTTTATCCGGGATTACACAGATATATGGATTTACATTTGTTCCTGTGAAGTAATTCTCATTTATCTGAGAAAAAATAGCCGCAGCACGTTTGATAGATTCTTCATCCATAGGATATTCCATCTGCGCCAAATATCCGTCCCTATAATAAATCCCGTTCGTATCCTTATTTTGAAGAATACCCGTTGAAAATATTGCTTTTACAGATCGAAAAGCATCACGAAACGGAAACTGATCTGTTGCATATTTTTCTATACCAGTCATAAAATTGCCATTTTGTATACTGGTCCAAGTAAGTTCGGGCTTCTGTACCAATTTACGGCGCTCAGTAATGGAAAAATCCTGATCTGGCTTACATACTGTCAAAAGCACCAATATGCCATATGCAATTGCCAAGGTCCAAACCATAATCTTTGCCCGCTTCATGAACGCTCCTTTCTAAAACCGAAAATATAAAAATGGGTTAAAAGAACCATCTACTAAATAAGCAGTGCATAGTCCCAATAAAAAGAGGAGACAAACTGGCTTTATAACCACTATCACTTTTGGCAGTTTCTGCTCGATTTTTTCTAAAACAAAATGAATAAAAGGTGTGCAGCCAACTATTGCTGCTACTATCAGAATAAAGAAACTTTTTCCGTAATATACTGCTTCTTTACTATGAACTGGAATTCCACCCAATCCAAACAGGTTTCGAATATCCATCATAGCCGTGGGCAAATCCTCCGCATTAAAAATCACGAAACTAAGGACTAGTGCCAGCAACACATAGATATGATTCCACACTCTTGCTTTCTGCAAATGCTTCAACAGTATTTTCTTCTCTATTACAAGCAGTACCGCAAACGTAAGTCCCCATACCACAAAGTTCCAGGAAGCTCCATGCCAGATACCAGTAAAAAGCCAGACAACCAGAATATTCCGATACCACTTAACAGTTGAAACACGATTACCACCCAATGGAATATACAAATAATCCCGAAACCAGGTTCCTAAAGACATATGCCATCTGCGCCAAAACTCCGTTATACTTCCAGAAATATAAGGATAATTGAAGTTTGCCGGGAAAGTAAATCCAAAAATTTTTCCCAGTCCAATTGCCATATCACTATATCCGGAAAAATCAAAGTAAATATGCAGAGCAAAAGCAATGGCATAAAGCCATGCGTATAGAATGGAAGGTTCTGTTGTCTGTCGATACAACTCACACAATCTTCCCAATTCATTCGCAATCAATACTTTTTTAGATAACCCTATTACAAAGCGGGTAATACCCTGCTCTATTCCTTCCCAGGTACTCTTGTGATCTTTCATTTGTGCAGCCACTGTGGAATACCGTACAATCGGTCCCGCAATCAACTGTGGAAACATGGAAATATACAGCGCAAGAGAAATCAGATTTTTTTGTGCAGGTACTTCTTTCCGGTAGACATCTACTAAATAACTGATAATTTGAAAAGTATAGAAACTAATGCCAATCGGAAGCACAATATGCCGCAAAGGAATACTCATTCCCGTTGCGGCATTTACATTTTCGATGATAAAATCGGTATATTTAAAAATAACAAACAGCATAGTAAAGATACCTACTGCTGCTGTAAGTACTACTTTAGGAGTAATCCATCCAATTGGTCCATGCATGGTTTTTTCCAACAACAAACCCGAAACATATCCAATAAAGATAGACAACAGCATCAACAGGATATAAACTGGCTCACCCCACGCATAAAAAAACAAACTCGCAAAAAGCAGGACAACATTTTTTGCTTTTGCAGGAACAAAAAAATATAGGAGTAACACACATGGTAAAAAATAATATAAGAATGTGATCCCTGAAAAAACCATTGTGTCCCTCCTATTTTCTTTATAGTTTTAGATATTTAGGATCCTGACAATCCCCTGATATATCACAAATCACAAAAAACTATTCTGTCAAACTCTCTTCATAAATGACTTCTGTTATTTCATACTGCTCCTGAAGTTTTGTTTTGAATGTTTCCATAATTTCAGCATTTCCAAATGCAGAAACAACATACTCACCACCAACAGATGCAATTAATAAAGTATCCGGAAACCCACACATCCACTGTCTGTTCATAATATTATCTTTTAATAAATCTGCCAAATCCTGCTGAAGAGATGCATCTGTTAAATGATAAGCACCAGCTGTAAAAGTATTGGCATTCATCATATGCATCATGGATGCCGCATCATCAATCATAGCGGCGCCTGCTGCCGGCATGCCCAGTAAAGAATCTAAATCTTCGGTTTTTGTCACATCAAATGCACCTACTGTATCCATGACCATATTTTCATAGTCACCACCGCCGATTGGAAACTTGTCTGCTTCTTCATAAGTATTCCATACATTTGTAAGCAGTTCTGCAGAATCTGCCACATCCACTGTTTCTACCACAGCATTATCTTCAGTAGCATTTCCATTTTCACCTGATTTTCCACAAGCGACCATCGTCATCATAAGCAATGTTATTAACATAGTAATTTTCTTTTTCATAATAATTCCTCCTAACGTTTCATAACAGACAAGAATGTCCCATTGCAGACATTCTTGTTGTTTTCTTTTTATAGTATAACCGTTTTCACTGATTTCATTGTACCTAACGAATGGTTTTTATTCAAGAAAAGTCCTGTAATCTTTATTGGAAATTAAGAATTAATTCACCCGAATATCAGAAATCACTTCATTTGGAATCGTAAATTCTACAACGCCCATATACATCGGTGCCACATCACCTTCATTAAAACTGATAACTACATTTCCTTCCGCATCTAAGTAGAAAGACTGATCTTCTTTAATGGCTTTAAAATTTAATTCTTCTATTTCATCGTCCAGCCAGTATGTTTTCATTTCATCCTCTGCCATGTTTTTACGCATCTGAGAAATAATATTCTCACTGATCGGTGTCACATAATCTGAACCTTCTGTAAAAATATCTGCTAATTGTAAACGTTCGCCTGTATTCAAATCAATCGTGTAGTAGTAATACCATTCTGAACTGCTTCCTTCTGCCGTATAACAGGTCATTTTCAATGTAAAATAATCCTGTGTTGTGTGAATCACCTCGCTATTTATTCCAAGACTTTGATATCCCTCTTCTCTTTCCAGATTCGCTTTAAATTCCTCAATAAATGGTTCTGTAATTGCCTGGATTTCTGCATTGATTTCTTCCATGGATTTCTGAAGAGTTTCCTCTTTCTGTCTCATGGATTCCTCTTCCAGCATTGCCTCTCCTGCAATCGGCTTTGTCACGGTCTCCGGTTCTTCTTCCTGTAAGTTTACCACCAGTTCAGGCACTTCTACATCCGCGATATTACGGTCATCTTCGTATTCATAATCCCTGAAGGTTACGACCTCCACTAATTTCCCTAATACCGGTATCTGGCTCATAGCATATGCCACCGTTTTTGAGGTATTAGGAAGAATGATTAGCGCAAGAGCAAATCCTGCTGCCGTCGCCATCCACCTTCTGTATACAATAACTTTATTATTCTTTTCCTGCTCCTTTTTTGCCTTTTCAATTGCACTTTTCAGAGCTTCTACCTGCTGTGTGGACATTTCTTTATCCATATATTCTTTTTTTAATTCATTCATATCATGATTTCTGTTCATAATATACCTCCTTTTATAAACTTATTAGGAACTTCTCCTAATAGAGAAGAGCATATCTCTTCCTTAATAAACCTTATCTATTTAAGCATTCTCGTCGTAGGGCTCTAACTGCAGCTTTAATTTTTTCATACTGCGGTATAACCTGCTCTTTACTGTACTCAGATTCTCCTCCAATATCACTGCAATATCTTCTAATTTCATATCCTCATAATACCGTAACACAATGACTGTCCGATCTTCTTTTTCCAGGGAATCTATTGCTTTTTGCAAATCCACATTTTCATATTTATCTTCTTTTCCCTCTTCAAAAGAAATCGCTTCCAAAGGAACCGTTTCTTTTTCCCGATATTTAGAAAAAATTTCATTCATCATAATGCGGTATATCCATGTTTCAGCATACTCAATATCCTGCAGCTTATTGCTATTTAAAATTGCCTTGTAGGCACCGTTCTGTACGATATCACCTGCATCCGCATCATTATGTACATAACTGCAGGCAAGCCGATAATACTTGTTGTAATTTTCAAGCAATAGCCGTTCAATAATATCTCTTTTTTTCTTATTACTGACAATAATATTCACTTTTTACACCTCCTGTATCCGTTCTTATCTATTAGACGCGTAAGTTGATAAAAAAGTTTCAAAAAAACTCCTATTTTTCTACAAATATTTTTTGTTTAAAAATAGGAGCTTTACTTATTTTTCTTTTTACAAAATGAATGAATCCCCGCTATGCACATAAGTCAACTGGCTGCCCATGATTTCTTTCATGATGGCAAAAGCATACTCTCCTGTGCAGTGACCGGTATAAAATTGAGTAGGCATGGTAGAAAGCTGTTTTGCCGTTTGTATAATGAGTTCATCATCCTCTGGGGTATATTCTTTCTTTTTCATATGAAAACCACTGACAACCGCATCCGGATACATTCCATATAATTCGTGATAATGCGCAAGAATATTCAAAATCCCGTTGTGTGCACAGCCGGAAAATAAAACTCGTTTGTCTCCTTCTGTAACGACAAGATACTGTTCATGGTCAAACACATCCTGTACAAATCCGCCTTCTGTTTTTTTCTTTAATTCTAAATTACCCTTTGGCCATAAAGTTCTGCCTGTTACATTGGAAAATAGAGATAATTCCCCATCGATTTTCAAATCACCGTCTGCCAATTTTAGCCGGGCAAGTTCGGAAATCTTTGGGTCAATTCCAATATATCGCTCTTCTTCCTCTGTTTTATGATAATAAGGAAGCACTGCTTTTTTCTGCATATAAATATCTGCTTGTGAATTTACTTCTGTAAACGGAAGGATACCACCGGAATGGTCATAATGGCCATGACTCAGGATTACAGTATCCACTTTTTTAAGATCGATCTCCAGTGTCTGGGCATTTTGTAAAAAAGCATCCGTCTGTCCACAGTCTACCAATAATTTATGCATTGCTGTTTCAATATAAAAACTCAGACCATGTTCAAATAAAATATCCTGACTTCCCTGTATATTTTCGATTAGATTTGTTATTTTCATATTCCAACCAAACCTTTCTGTTTTTCGCATCTTTGCAAGCAGTTCTATCTCTTTTACTTTTGCAGAATTATTTGAAAATTATTTTTTCCTTTTTCCAGTATAATCGCGCGGATGACAATTTACAATTCCAAATCAGAATGGTAAAGTATAAGTGTCGTTATTTTCAAAATTTGGAAAATGATATTTACACTCAGAATTAGGAGAATACTATTTTGAAAAAGATAGGAAGATTCATTCAAAAAATATTAGGCATTGTTATTATTCTACTGATTTTAGGGACCGTCGGTATTTTTGTATACCCTAAGATTGCTGATCAAACAGATGTGGACGATAAAGTTGTGAATTTCTTAGCAGAACAAACCAATCCTACGATAGAAGGCGGCGAGGTTGGGTCGGAAAGCACTACTGAGAGCAGCACCGAAGAAAATTCCGCTATTGCTGAAAATGAAGTACTCTTACCGGAAAAAGAAGAGGAAGTGCAATATCAGGATAGTTATCTTGTCCAGACTTTATCCGATGAAGAAAAAAAGGCTCTAAAAACAGCGTATAATACCGTTCTTCATAAAATGGGGCTAGGCTCTGATAATCTACGTTTTTATGAAATGAAAACTTACGATGGCGTAGATTATTATGCATTCCAGGTAGTAGACGATTTTGGCGGTGCCTATCATGATCTGCTTTTTTATAATCCGGATAACTACAATGTTTACTGGCATGATGAAGACGGCTATTTAGACAGAGCCTACTCCACCGATTCTATTTTCAGTGGCACTGTTGCCGGTAATAAAGAGGTGGAATACGAAGATGATTCCTGGGAAAAAGTATTTACAGGCTATCTGAATGCTATCTTAAATGAACGCAGCGAAGAAAAGGCTTCGACATATGTGGACAGCAGTTGTTACTATCTGGCAAAATTATCAGAAATGAACCGCGACAGTTTTGTAGATGCTACGAAGGAAAATCAGACTTTCCTGATTGAAGAAGGAGAGTCCTTAGAAGAACGTAAAAAGTCTAAAAAGATTGACAAATATAAATGGAATTACGAAATTTATGATTCTGAAAATTATATTGATGAATATGATATGGACTGGAAAGAGGTTCACATTGCACTGGACCTTGACGTAACTGCTCACGGAGAAACAGAACATTTTGGAGATTACTATTGTGTATATCTCCGAGAATATGAATATGGCTGGCGTGTAGCCGCATTTACGAAGGAATAAACCAAACGACGGCACGCTCCGCGAACCGTCTTATTGGACCAAACGGTGCCTCGCTCTGCGAACCATCTTATTGGACAAAAAAGGAAAAACTCTGATAGAAGTTTTTCCTTTTTTATTGGCTTAATTATAAATCACAAATTGCATTATTCATTGTTTACTCTACTAATGATGCTAAAAGATCATATAGTTTTGGATTTATTTTTTTCAAACGAATTGGCTTATGTTCTTTATCAAGAAGACAATGCTCACTGGTTCCTGTTACACGTACTTCACCTGTAATGCTGTCAGAGATGATGTATTCGAGGCCGAATTTAAGTCCGGTAAAGCTGCGCATGTGTACTTCGATATTTACAATATCTCCAAAACGAACCATAGAACGGTATTTTGCATGAATTTCAAGAACCGGACTGATAATACCTTCATCTTCGAAACGTTTATAACTATATCCAGCCTGCTCCAAAAAGTCCGTGCGTGCCTCTTCAAACCAGCGGATATAGTTTGAATGATGAACAATACCCATCATATCGGTCTCATAATATTGTACTTTATGCTGATAGATTTTTATTTCCATTTTTTTGTACTGTGAAAAATCTTTCGTTTATGGATTTTTCACATTGTGCTCCTTGTCCAATAGTTCTTTTTATGCTAATATACTTATTAGTTGTTAATCTTGTATTGAGAGGTTGTTTATATGGGAACATTTTTATTATTAGCAGGCGGTCTTTTAGTTATTATTGCAGTTGTTGTAATTATTGCTTCCGTTTCTTCTGTAATTGGTGCAGTTGCTGGCGAAGTAGAAGATTCAGATGAAGACTAAATAACCTTTTTAAAACATTTTTTCGTATCAAATGATAAAGTAAGCGGCATGAAATTCATCATGCCGCCTTTTTATTTCATTTGCTACGTTATAAAGCGGCACGCTTCATAAGCCGTTGTATTGAGCTTTATAAGCGTTACCCGGCAATCTGTCCGCTTTCCTATAAAGATGCATTCAAATAAGCAACCTGCTCTTCTGTTAATACATCGATTTCTTTACCCATAAAAGCAAGCTTTCTGGCTGCTACATCCATATCTACCTCTACCGGCACATCGATGAGCTTTTCTGTTAAGTTATTCTGATTTTCCACAAGATATTTTGCAGATAATGCCTGGATTGCAAAACTCATATCCATAATTTCTGCCGGATGTCCATCACCTGCTGCTAAGTTAACCAGTCTGCCTTCTGCAATTACGCATAACCACTGGCCTGTAGGCAGCTTATATCCGATGATGTTGTTTCTCATTTCCTTTGTTTCAACTGCAATCTTACGAAGTCCCGCCATATCAATCTCACAGTCAAAGTGTCCTGCGTTACAAAGAATTGCTCCATCTTTCATTACAGCAAAATCTTCCGCATCAATAACTTTATCACAGCCAGTTACAGTTACGAAGAAGTCACCCAACTTAGCTGCTTCGTTCATTGGCATTACTTCAAATCCATCCATAATTGCTTCAATTGCGCGAACCGGATTAATCTCCGTTACAATAACCTTGGCACCAAGGCCTTTGGCTCTCATGGCAACACCTTTACCACACCATCCATAGCCTGCTACTACTACGTTTTTACCAGCAACAATCAGGTTAGTAGTACGGTTAATACCATCCCATACGGACTGGCCTGTACCATAACGATTATCGAATAAATGCTTGCAATCTGCATTGTTTACTCGAACCATAGGGAATTTCAATTCACCCTTTTTATTCATTGCTTCCAAACGGATGATACCGGTTGTTGTTTCTTCACAGCCGCCAATTACATTTGGAATCAAATCAACAAATTCTGTGTGCATCATATGAACCAGGTCACCGCCATCGTCAATAATGACATTCGGTCCTACTTCCAACACCTTACGGATATGTGCTTCATATTCTTCCGGTGTCGCATTGTACCAAGCAAACACATTCAGTCCTGCTTTTACCAGTGCTGCTGCCACATCATCCTGTGTAGAAAGAGGATTGGAACCTGTAACATACATCTCGGCACCACCTGCTTTTAACACTTTACAAAGATATGCTGTCTTTGCTTCTAAGTGTACGGATAATGCTACTTTTTTACCTGCAAAAGGCTTTGTCTTGGAAAATTCTTCCTCTAACATACGAAGTAAATCGCAGTTACGCTTTACCCATTCAATCTTTCTTTCGCCCGACTCGGCAAGGTTAATGTCTCTGATAATACTTTCCATGTTTCTTCCTCCAACTGAATACTTTTTTCCAGCCGAATTTTTATTAACGTGATGGTCGTCTGTCCTATCATCACAAATTACTTTCTTATTTAGGATACCGTAAGATAGGGAAGTTGTCTAATGTTTTTTGCTATCTTTCCCCAATATAAGATGCTTTTCATTATCTACGGGATTTTTCAATTGAAATACTCTATATACCCTGCATTCCTATTCTTCCAGCCCTAATTTCACCACCGTATAATCATGATGTACTGCTGATAAAAATGGTCCAAACACATCCGCCGTCTTTAAACGAAGGCTGGATGTGTTGATGCACGGATGACAGCCGAATAATTCTGAATTTAACACATCCTCATCTACTAAAAGTGTAACTTCATTTTCTGTATCATTCATCAGTCCCATCACACTCACGGAACCCGGCGTAATATCGAGATACTTTTCCATATATTCCGGTGGAGCAAAAGAAAGTCTTGGACTATTAATCTGATGCGAAATTTCTTTTGTCTTAAACTTCTTATCTCCACGAATCATTAACAAATAGAACTTCGTCTTCTGCGCATTGCACAAAAACAGATTTTTGCAAATGACAGCAGGCTGCAATACTTCATCCACTGCCGCACATGCTTCCATCGTTTCTGCCGCCTCATGGTCCACCCTTTCATATTCAATTCCTAACGAATCGAGCAAGTCGTAGGTTCTGATTTCTTTTTCCAAACGCCCATCATCGTCTTTTGGGCGACCTTTTTGTATTTGTAAATTCATTTTGTTGTCCTTCTTTTTATTGTATTTACACCATATAAAGAATGCCAAAAAAAACGAAAATTGTCCAGTAATTCTAATCGTTTTTATGTCATTGTTTTATTGACTTGTCTTTTCATTTTTGCTATATTTCTAACTATCATATTCATATATTAACATTTCTGTTCTTTCATGGTAATTCACCAAATTACCCATTTGCTCGCTGTTCATAAGCTATTATTTCTTTTCACTGTTGACGCACGTATTTATACGTGTTATTATTAAGGAGACGATATATTTTGAAGTGGGTAGGCATAGCAAAGAAATTCCTACTGGTACACTACGAAGCATCTTAAAAGACGCCGGCATTCAACTATGAAAGGAGAACTCTTATGTCAAAATATTCTTATCCCGCTATTTTTACTCCAGAAGAAAATGGTATGTATTCTGTACATTTCCCTGATGTTCAAGGATGCTACACCTGCGGAGATAATTTAATTGATGCAATCGAAATGGCACAAGATGCGTTAGCACTAATGCTTTCTACTTATGAAATAGAAGGTTTAAAAATTTCTGATCCTTCTAATATCAAAGACATAATTATAAAGGAAAATGAATTTGTTTCATTCATTATTTGTGACACTTCCGAATACCGAAAAAAATATAATAAACGTGCTGTAAAGAAAACACTAACCATTCCCGAATGGTTAAATGAAGCAGCCTCTGCAGTTGGCTTAAATTTTTCACAAGTCCTCCAAGAAGCATTAATACAAAAATTAAACCTATAACCGTAATGGGCGTGCATTTCTGCACGCCCATACTGCTATATATTCTCTTATAAATTGGTATAAAACATTCCCATCGCATACTGCACACCAATGGACACCGCTGTGATCGCTGCCCAACAGCAAAATCCCATCAAGATTGGCTTGCCGCCTTTTTTAATCAAATTGATCAGGTTGGTATTTAACCCGATGGCACACATTGCCATTGCAATAAAAAATTTTGCCAGCCATTTCATAGCCTTTACAAAGGTGCCTGTATAAAATACAGTAAATGTATTCTCCGGCATAATCCCAACTATCGTTGTCATAATTGACGCCGTGATAAAAAATAGGATAAACCAAGGGAAGATTTTTAATAATGAAAACTCTCCGCCTGCCGTTCCATCTTGTTTTGACTGATAGGTACGGTATAAAGCAAGTACTAAAGTAATCGGAATAATCGCAAGAGTACGGACTAATTTAACAGTTACAGCTGAGGAAAGGATACCTTCTACTCCATACAACCCCTCTGCTGTGGATGCCACGGCTGTCACGGACGACGTATCGTTTACCGCTGTTCCTGCAAAAATCGCAAAACCTTCCGTTCCAAATCCCAACGCATAACCAAAACTCGGAAAACTCAGTGCCGCAATGACATTAAATAAGAAAATAACAGAAATCGCCTGTGCTACTTCTTCATCATCTGCATCAATTACCGGTGCGGTAGCCGCTATCGCAGATCCACCACAAATGGATGACCCTACCCCAATGAGACAGGACACTTTTCCATCCATTTTTAATACCTTCATCATAAGAAAAGATACAATGAGCGATGTACTAATGGTAGAAAGGATAACCGGCAGACTCTGTCCTCCCATCTTTGCAATCGTTCCAAGATTGAGTGAAAACCCTAAAATGATAACGGCCCACTGCAATATTTTTTTAGAAGTAAATTTAATACCGACTTTCATGGTATTGCTCTCTGCCAGTGTTGGCCTGACCATAGTAATAAGCATTCCCATCAAAATCGACAATACCGGTGCTCCGATAATCTCCATGGAAAAACTACCGATATGCAGTCCACTTAATATAGTCGTAATTCCTGCTATTAATATACAAAGTAAAATACCTAAACCTTTTTCTTTCATTGTACCTTTTCTCTTTCGTAATGATATAACAAATTGTAACGTCCTTCGCATAAGTTCTAAGTCTCCACTACATAAGACTTAAATATCTCCATAATATCATTTTGATAGATATTCCCGTTTAGTACATCCCCATTGGGGTTAAAGGAAACCGCTTTTACATCTCTTGGGTCATCTTCATAGGGATTTACCACTTCTTTTGTCTCATCAAAATATTCTCGCAAATGAATCTTTGCATTTCCGCCAAACCAGATGATATTCCCATTTGCGATCGCAAAACCTTTTTCCACAAACTTAGAAAGAAGTTCTCTGGTTTTAACATTATAGGGGTTGCTGTCCTCTTTACTTACCTCCCATCTTTGCAATCGTTCCAAGATTGAGTGAAAACCCTAAAATGATAACGGCCCACTGCAATATTTTTTTAGAAGTAAATTTAATACCGACTTTCATGGTATTGCTCTCTGCCAGTGTTGGCCTGACCATAGTAATAAGCATTCCCATCAAAATCGACAATACCGGTGCTCCGATAATCTCCATGGAAAAACTACCGATATGCAGTCCACTTAATATAGTCGTAATTCCTGCTATTAATATACAAAGTAAAATACCTAAACCTTTTTCTTTCATTGTACCTTTTCTCTTTCGTAATGATATAACAAATTGTAACGTCCTTCGCATAAGTTCTAAGTCTCCACTACATAAGACTTAAATATCTCCATAATATCATTTTGATAGATATTCCCGTTTAGTACATCCCCATTGGGGTTAAAGGAAACCGCTTTTACATCTCTTGGGTCATCTTCATAGGGATTTACCACTTCTTTTGTCTCATCAAAATATTCTCGCAAATGAATCTTTGCATTTCCGCCAAACCAGATGATATTCCCATTTGCGATCGCAAAACCTTTTTCCACAAACTTAGAAAGAAGTTCTCTGGTTTTAACATTATAGGGGTTGCTGTCCTCTTTACTTACCAGCCATGCCGGACTTAATTCTATTGCAATTCCTTTTGCACGCACGCAGTCTGCAAAATATTCCACCGGCTCAAGAGGAATGGTTTCCTGATGAAACGCATCCACGGAAAGCAGGATATGGTTTACGCCACTTTCTGCCAGCATGTGGGCAACTTCTGCAATTCTATATTTATCCTTCGAAAAGAATCCGTTGGTAATCAACTCACGTTTAGGGATTCCAGCCTCCATAGCCGCCTTTTGAATCCTACATACATCCACAGCATACAATAAAGGTTCCCCACCAAACGTCATCAGGGACTCTATATTATATTGTGCACAGATATCGATGACTGCCTGTGCTGCCACATCTCCGTCGATATGCTCCTTGCAAGCAATATGCTCTCCCTCCGAGCAATGCTTGCAACGGCCCGTACACGCCATGGTTACCACAAATTCGATTCGGTTTACATTCTTTAAATATTCATTCATATTAACTACATTCCTTTCAAAAATCATTTTCATTCTCGACAATTCTTGAGCGATGCAGTTCTGACAACATAAGCAATCTGCCTTCTATTAACCTCGATACAATCTGCTGTCAATCTTAGAACTGCATCGAGTAGTTAATTCGTTTTCTCACCTGTGTACTCCTTTAATACTTTTTTCAACACTTATTTGACATCAAAAAGTATACCAAACAAAACCCCCTTAGTATAGTGTGACTCAGCAAAAGCATGCTAAAAAAATTATAATCTAATATGCAAATTTTTACTATTTTTTTCTTGTACCAAACATTTGTTCGTGATATATTTATCTTACAATATAAAAAAGGATTAACTCTGATATGAACAATTCAAATATTATTATGTACACAACAGAAGATGGTTTGACAAAAATAGAAACTACCTTTGATGAAGATACGGTATGGTTATCCTTGGACCAAATGGCTGAACTTTTTCAACGAGACCGTAGTGTTATTGGAAAACATGTCCGTAATATTTTTAAAGAAGGTGAATTAGATAAACTTTCAGTTTGGGCAAAATTTGCCCAAACTGCTTCTGATGGAAAAACATATCAGGTTGACTACTACAACCTTGATGTCATTATATCTGTCGGATACCGCGTAAAATCCCATCGTGGTACACAATTTCGAATCTGGGCTATGGGAATATTAAAAGAGTATATGAAAAAAGGATTTGCTTTAGATGATGACCGGTTGAAAAGACTTGGCGGAGGCAATTACTTTGACGAGTTACTTGCCCGTATTCGGGATATACGTTCATCTGAAAAAGTATTCTGGCGTAAGGTCTTAGAAATCTATGCAACCAGCATAGATTATGACCCTCATGCCGAAAGTTCTGTTTTATTTTTTAAACAGGTTCAAAACAAAATGCACTGGAAAGCATTGCCGAAAATTATTAAATAAACAGTCGATAAAAACTTTTGATATGTACCATCTTTACCGGACAAACCAGTAAGGATACATATCAAAGTTTTTGTCGACAGTTTACTATATAAATTAATTAAATATTCTTAAACGTTAATTGCCCCAAATAGAGTCCTTTTTAATCCCAAAATATACTCCAGCCCATCTACAATATCAACCATTTCTTTCACAGACTTATCCCTTGTTGATATCTCAAGCTTACCTTCCTGTAAGTTTCTCGGACTTACGACTACACGAATTGGTACACCCAAAAGGTCCGCATCCGCAAACATCTGTCCTGCGCGGACGCCCTCTCTGTCATCATAGATTATTTCGACCTTGTTTTTCTGTAATTCCTCATATAAATCGTCTGCAATGCATTTTGCATTTTCATCATCCGGGCGGATGCAGCATAAATGTACTTCCCAAGGTGCAATGGAAATTGGCCAAATTGGACCAAAGTCATCATGCTTTGCTTCACATACGGAAGCCGCCAGACGTCCCACACCGATTCCATAACAGCCCATGATCGGATGGTGCATTTCTCCATCCTTATCCACATACTGCATGTTCATGCTTTTTGTATATTTTGTACCCAACTGAAAAATGTTTCCGACCTCAATTCCCCTTTTGATAGAAAGTGCTGGTTTTCCGCAGCATGGGCATATACCGCCTTCTTTTACTTTTGCAATATCCACATAAGTTATGTTCTCAAGGTCTCTTTCGAGATTTAAGCCGGTGTAATGATAGCCTTCTTTATTTGCTCCTGCCACAAGACTGGAGATTCCTTTTAATGATGCATCCAGATAGTAAGTTATTTTTTCAGAGATACCAAATGGACCAATATATCCGGCTACTAATGGAGAATCCTCTGTTATCTCCGCCGGATGAATGTCCTCACCCACTAAATTACGAAGTTTTGTCTCATTCACTTCATAATCGCCCCTGACAAAGGCAACCACAAAAGTATCATCCATGTTTTTCTGATAAACAACAGCCTTGCAAGATGCCGTTACATCGCTTTTTAAAAATGCACATACATCTTCAATTGTCTTACAGTCAGGTGTCTCGATGCAGTGAAGTTCTTGCAAATTACCATCTGCAAAATTTGTAACAATATTTTCCGCCGCTTCCATGTTGGCTCTGTAATCACATTCATCACATAATACGATGGTATCCTCACCCACTTCATTTAAGAGCATATATTCGTGGGAAATGCTTCCGCCCATCATACCGGAATCAGAAGCCACCGTTACTACCTCCGGAATACCTGCTCTGGCAAAAATACGATTATAGGCATCGTAGCATTTCTGATAATACTGCTCCAAATCCTCCTGGGATGTATGAAAGGAGTAGGCATCCTTCATCGTAAATTCTCGCACACGAATCATACCGGCTCTCGGTCTGGCTTCATCACGGAACTTTCTCTGAATCTGATAAATCATAAACGGATACTGCTGATAGGACTGTCCGTATTCCCTTACCAAATGCACTGCTGCCTCTTCGTGTGTCATTCCCAGCACCATTTTGGACTTGCTTCTATCCTGAAAACGCACCAATTCGCTTCCAATACTGTCATATCTTCCTGACTCCTGCCAAAGTTCTGCCGGCATTACAACCGGAAACAATACTTCCTGCCCGTCAATGGCATTCATTTCTTCGCGGATGATATTCTCAATTTTTCTTGTCACACGGTTTAATACCGGAAACTCGGAAAAAATGCCATTGCCCACATACTTCATGTAACCACCGCGTACCATCAAAGCATGACTGTCGATGACACAGTCAGCCGGTCTTTCTTTAAATCTCTGTCCTACTAAGTTTTTCAGTTTCATCTCTTTGCTCCTTTCAAAAAAAAACGTCCTAAATATAACTTTCGTTATACTTAGGACGAATAAAATCCGCGTTACCACCTAAATTCAGATTTCTCTGCACTCATTGCAAGCTATCACTTACATGTCTCTGATAACGGTGACCTCCGGCAGAAGTTTCTGAATCTTCAGCTTTCTCTTCTGCTGCTCCCAGACTGGTTCCATATCCAAATCACCAAAGCCTCGCACCAACCGACTTCTCTCTGAAGGGTCTGTATATGTACTATTTCTGTTCCATGCATTTAAATCAAGATAGCATGGATTGAGAAAAATGTCTAGTTATTTCTTTTCCTATTGTACCCCATTAAAATCAGATTTGCTATCAAAAGGCCGATTAAAAGAGCCAATTTCAATCAAATTTCCCTCCGGGTCTGCAATATAGCATGTACGCTGTCCCCAAG
The DNA here is from genome assembly GCA_964531805.1 of uncultured Lachnospiraceae bacterium. Lineage (GTDB taxonomy): Bacteria > Bacillota > Clostridia > Lachnospirales > Lachnospiraceae > RGIG8767. The sequence goes on along the minus strand of CAZHGE010000030.1, from coordinate 475 downwards.
GCTCTGTGGTCGGCTCCAATACAGAACGAGCACCTTTTTCAATCGCTTTTTCGTATTCCAAATCCACTTCTTCAAATGTGTCAACATATAATGCTATTTCAAAATGTCCATTAAAACCCTTTACATATTCATATTTTCTACTCGTCATTTCTTCAAAGTTTTTTCGCTCATAAAGCATGAAAAGAGTTCCGTCTTTAATCAGATATACATTTACGGCATTCTCATCTTCGATAATTTCAAACCTGAGAACATCTCTATAAAATCGAATCATTGTAGGCATATCATCCACAAATAACCCAAAACCGTCCAACTTCATTTTAATTACCTCCCAAATTCAAAAATTCTATGTTCAATACATGTTTGTTTTTTAATTCTATTATATATTTTTCTTAAAACAAATGATACGATTTGCTTCGTTAAACTGAAAGTTTTCTCTTTGTTCCAATCTTTCTGTAAAACTAAGATTCATATTTTC
>CAZHGE010000029.1:0-26949 GCA_964531805.1 uncultured Lachnospiraceae bacterium | reverse complement strand
CAAAAACATCTGCTTTTTTATTTAATCATTCCTTGACATAACACCGCTGGACTCAAGTATTGTTTCCCAATGACCAGGTGTTCTGTTAGTATGAGGCTTGCTTGGCATTATTACTTCTGTATTTTTATTACTCTCAACCAAGATATACGGATCGTCTTGAAGTTTTTTCAATTCATCAAGATATTCTTCATATACTAGGCAAGGAGTTCTCTGCTGCTCATAAATCTCATCATAAAACTTTTCCAATTCGTCCAATTCAGGATGTACATCTGAACCAGTTTCAACTACCTCATCTAAATGTTTAGCCGCTTTCCCGGCTTCATCCGTATGTTTTAGTGCTTCTGCAGCCTCATCTGAGTACTTTAATAACTCGGCTCCTTCGTCTAAGAACTTTAAGCCGCCTACCAGTGGTAAGAAGGATGCCGCGCAACCGGCCAGATTCATCCACCACATCGGGTCGCTTGGATCAAAGTTCACGGTAAAGCAGGCTGTAAGATCGCGGATGTCTGCTGGAAAATCGAGCCCAAGCACCCCCAATGCGACACTTCCTGCAAGGCCAAGCAGCGTTACTTCATCCGAATAGTCGCCTAAGATGATCATCTCAAGGGATCTCTCGAAATAGTTTTTCTCCTCTATGCATTCATGCCCGTCATAATCTATGTAACGCAGCGGATTATTCTTTTCATAGGCATACAGGTTGATGCTGGAAGGATCCTTATAGTCCATGTAGCGGTACTGGTCTTTGCTTAAAAACCTTCCACTTTCTACATTATACTCCCTGCTTCCTGTGAAGTACAGATTGGAAACACTTTCCTTTATGTAGTCTGTAAAACCGAATGAAAATGGTACGACCTCCTTCTTTTTCTCCACAAGACCGTATTTGTTGTAATGGTACAGGTTTTTGGTGATGCCCTCTTCTGTGGTTACACGCACCGGGCTGTGGAACAGGTCGGTCAGTATATGCATTCCTTCATTTGCAATTCCAAGCATTGTATTGTCATGCCACAGGTAGTTTCTGCCGGTTTTGTTTTCCCCATATTCTGCTGCTGTCCTGTGGTAAGGGTCCGCATAGTCCGGCACATAGGCAGTCCGGTTGTCTCCTAAAATGCTCTCTACCCGGATTCCGGCTCCGTTATACTTGTTTGTCTGTATCAGTTTTTCATTTTCATGCAGTTCGCTCAGGCAGTTGTTATGGTCATAGGACATCCTGCGGACGGTTCCGTTACTGTTTTGAACTTCCGTAAGGTTTCCTTTGACATCGTATGTATAATGGTTTTCCCCGTCCTCTGTCAGCTGGTTTAAGGCATTATAAGCAAGTTCCCATACCTGTGGTCCTTCTGATAATGTCTGTCCAGTTTTATAGCAACATTCTTGTATCCGGTTGCCATAGCCGTCGTATGCAAAGGAGGCAGTGGTCTTTCCATCTTCTTTTATCGTTACCAGACGGTCAAGAGGGTCGTACTCATAGGTTCTGTGGAAGGAGTATCCTTCCTCCCTGCTCTCCCGTTTGAGGTATGTCCGGTTTCCCATACGGTCATAGCCGCAGCGGAATGCTTCCAGAATGCCCTGATTATCCTCATGAACAAGTTCTGTGATCCTGCCCTCTGTATCATAGTTTAGGCGTGTCTGTATGCCGTTACTGCGTTTACACCATGATAGGTGTCCCTGTTTGTCATAGCCGTAAGCAAGGTTTAACTCTCCGCCTGTGATGTTCTCCACGCGTCCCATATCATCGTAACGGTACTGTATGCTGCTTCCATCCGGATAACATACGGATTCCCTTTTTCCGGATGGTGTATAGGCATAGGTCATGACCTGTCCGTTATGGTCTTTGCTTTCTGTCAGGTTTCCTTCCTTATCATAGGTAAATATGGTTTCACCAAGCCAGTCCTGTATACGGCTTAACCTTGCCAGGGCGTCATAGGCATAGACGGCCTTTTTCCCTCCCGGATACGTGATGGAGCGTACCTGTCCGTCTGCATGGTATTCCCATACGATTTCTTCCCCGCCCTGGTTTATGCGTCTGGATACGTTTCCCATGCAGTCGTATTCATAGGCATCCTCCCTGCCTAAGGCATCCGTCATTTTAATGATCTGTCCTGCCGCATCCCTTGTAATGAGGGTCAGGTGCAGGTCATGGTTTTCTTCATTGTGTTTTTTGATCTTAACCCAGTCTTCATCAAGGAGAACTTCTCCTTCCTGCGGCAGTAAAAATTCTGTCTTTCCGCCTTTTTCCATCTGAAGGATGCCCGTCAGTTCATCCCTGCCGTTGTAGGAATAAAACACGCGGTTTCCCATGGCATCGGTTACGGCAGTCAGTTTTCCCATCGGGGAATACTGGTACACAGTCTCCCTTCCTGCCGCATCCTTCATGGATGTGGCATTTCCCATGGCATCATAGGCATAGGTTTTTTCTGTTTTTCCATTTAAACAGATTTCTGTTATCCGGTTTAGGCAGTCATATGTATAGGTATAGGTCCTGCCGTCCTGGCAGCGTTTTTCTGTCAGATTGCCGTTTCTGTCATAGGCATAGGACTCCCAGGTGCCGTCCCCCTTATCCTGTTTATCCAGCCGTCCGCCCGGTCCGTAGGAATACCGTTCCATACGTCCGTCCGGGTGGAGGATACGGTCTGGTTTTCCCAATGGGGTATAGGTATATTCCGTTACCGCACCGCTTCTGTCTGTCTCTTTTATCTTTCTGTTACAGGCATCATAGATAAAACTGGTCTTGTTCCCTTCATTATCCGTTTTGCAGGAGACATTTCCCATCACATCGTATTCTGTCAGGGTGCATCGTCCTGCACGGTCTGTTTCTTTTACCACACGGTTTAGGGCATCGTATTCATACTGCATGCAGGTATCATCCGGATAGAGCACCTTTGTACGGTTCCCGTTTGGGTCATAGAAAAACCGTACGCTCCTTCCCAGAGGGTCTGTTACCTGTATTAAGCGTTTCTGCTTATCATAGGCATATTCCGTAATGCCGCCCTCCGGGTCTGTTATGCGGCTTACATTCCACATCTTATCGTATTCCATCCGGGTCTTTCTGCCCTGTTTGTCCACATATAAGACAGGTTTGTTCAGTTCGTTGTATTCCCAGGTGCTCACATATCCGTCAAAGTCTTCTATGCGCAGCGCTTCCCCCATGGGACAATGAAATCACTTTCCCTGCAATACTCAAATATAAAAAAAACTCTCCTTTGTTACTTTATGAAATTAACTCTAAAAAGGAAAATTCAAGCCTTGTTAATGAAATGTGAAAGAACTATTTATAATAAAGATAAGCCCAATGGCTGGCTCAGTTGGCGAGTGGCATAAATCCACTTTACTACCGCCAACTAAGTCATTAAGAAAATCAATTGTTATACTCTAAACAATGCTTGCGCCTAGAAATCAGCTTGTTAAAATTATACCGTTTATAGCTTCAGCGACTAAATTTCAAAAGAACTTGGTCACAATAACCATCCCCTCAAAAACTTTTAATATCCAATTTAAAATGGAAAATATCCATTTTCTTTCATTACATCAACAATTACTGATGATACAACTTTGGCAAAAACACTGCTACCAACCTTCTCTGCTAATTTTTGCAGTTTCATCAAAACCTCGTTCTTATTCCTATTTACTGCTTCTGTTTTTATCTCTTCTGTCAGCCTGATAGCCTCCGGATCCTGGCCTAATTTATTAACATCCATTTTTTGGATATCGCTATAGAAAATCTCCTCATTCTTTTGTACACCAATATTTACAGTGTTATTAGCCCCTATCGCACCAATTGCACCATTAAAAACTGGATTATTTATAGTTATTCCACCATTGCTTGTTCCACTTGTCATTGTTCCTTTCTCCTCTCTAATTAAAAAATACTTCACAAATCTATACCCATCGAATACTTCACCAGAATCATTTACATCCAGTCTGAACCCTTCACACTGTATACCTTGGTTCTTTATAACCTTCCTACTACACCAAACCACCTGACTTAAAGCACCATTAAAATCATAGTCACATTTTCGCAATGTACACGTCACCAAATTTTTAAAATAATCGCCTGTTGCAATATGCTGGCTATCAAAAAGTCCTTCATATGAATTCTCAATATCCATATAAATAATCAACGCTTTATTTATATTAATATGGTATTCATTAATCAGTTCCAACAACTGTGCTCCCAGTTCTTTTTCCTTATCCCCTTTAAGAAAAATACATTTTTCTATAATGCTATTGCTTCGACTATTTTGCACCTTTATCTCTTTCCCATTTCTTGATAGTACATTATCCGGATGATATATAACAAAAATGTCATTATATACTCTAATTGCTTTGAATGCAGCCTCCTCAATACACAAATCACACTCATTAATCAATGCTTGTGCACGTTTTTTCAACTCCTTTAAATCTTTAATTATTTCTTCCTCACTAGCAGTTTCACATATTGATTTGATTGCATGTCGCATGGAATCAAACTGCTTATTATAAAAAGCAGCCTTCCTCAACACTTTATTCCGTTCCTCATTGGTATATTTCTTTTGAGCATAATTAAATAAATACGCTATTTCATATAATAATCTGCCACATTGCTCTATCATTTCAGCATATATTGGATTCTCGTCGTTTTCTCCGACACTTGTCAAATATTCTTCTTTTATATATCGTATATCACTCTGTGTATTACTTGCCTTGCTAAAAATCTCGTCTATCATATCTTTTTCACAAAAGCACGCATATTTCCACATTCCACTATTGATACCGTCCATTATCCCTAGATATTTATCTTCCCTAGCTTTATCCATCTCACGCAAGATCTCTTGTAAAGATGCATCCATATCAATTCTTGTCAGCAAATACAACTCTGCCATCAAAGAAAACATCTGATTCTTTTTGTCTGGTCCAATTGCCAATAACGTTAAAAAATCACTGTATGACCGAATAAATTTGTATTGAATCTTTTCTTCCTCAAAGCACTGACGCAAATGTACATATGACAAGGCAAAATTTTCTGCAATAATCTTCCATTTCTGATCAATTGGTATTTCTGCCTGTTCAATATGATACTTTTCACCTTTTAAAAATATATTTTCCTCCTCAAGGGCAGACGCCAACGCAGACCTACTATTCACCCTATACTTTTTAGAATTATCGGAAACTCTCGGGCCAAACTTGGAGTAGCATATCGAAAAGCAATCATCATCAAAAGTCTTACTAGTTAAAAACAACCTATTTTTATAAGCTGTATTCTTAAAAAAAAGTACACAAAGTTTTTCCAACTCAATTTTTCCAAGCGGAACATCTTTTTCAGATTTTGCATACATATCTAACATATAACCAAACAACTTAATTCCTTTTTTTGTAAGGTTATAGATCTCACCGCATTTGTATCCCCTTATAAGACTATTATCCTTGCCATGAACAATCGCAGGAACTAAAATACCTTTATCAATCAATATATCAACAAGACTGGATACCGTATATTTTTCTACCTGTTGCCAAATATTTTTTTAATAATTTATCAATCCATGAAATGTAATAATCTCTGTCAGTTCTTTTGCCCCCCTGCCATCATAGTACATTCCCTTCGAAATCGCCGAATTAAAAATATAATCATATGTACAAGATAAATATTCATCAAATTCAAAATGATTATTAATACTACTTACCTGGCTTACAAACGTCAAACTTGCCGTTATTACATTCTCTGATATTTTGGTGTAATCACAGACTGGAGCTGCAAATTGTAAAAACTCATTATCATAATCCTTTTTAACATTTTTTATACTAAGATCTTTTATATATTTTAAGAACAAGATATTTGATAATATATACTGCACAATCTTTAACTTATTCTCATACTTCTCTCTCATATTTGAATGTTCAATATATATATCCAGTTCGGAATTTATACACCTACTATATAATGCATCCATTTCTGCATAACTTATTTCTGGTAATAGTACAAAAGGAACAGCTATTATTTTTGCATTTTTAGCATATTGTAAAAAACGTATTTTTAAAAATACCTCTTCTACATTGATTCCCTCTCCAAGAAACGGCTTTAAACTGTCTGATTTGAAATGAACTGTAAAATTCAAAATTCCTAGTTTATTCTGTAATCCGTCAGCTATATTTGTTATATTATTATTTTTCAGCCAGGTGTCATTAATCTTTTCAACCTCATCAAAATCAAGCGAATATATAGGTTAATCTATATTATATGGCACCATAGATGCTTCAATATATTCTGTAATGTAACTGGATAATTGATAGATACTCATCTCTGATAGGTATATAAATGGTGATTTTATATAACTCTTAAAACTTACATTATCAATATATTCCTTTTCACATGCCATAAAATGAATATCTGCATCTATATTATAATTTTCAAGTATCTCCTTCGAATACGATAAAGATTTTCCTCTGACAACCACGTCATCTACAATAGCTATGCTTTTTCCCTTCAATAAGGAAAAAACATTGTAAGATAAAACTCTACTGGATAAGACCATACATTCAGTTTCTTCTATCTCTCCATTGGCAACCATTGCTTTATAGAAACAAATTGCTTTTCGTGCCATAAAAATCACTACATCGTATTCTCGAAGTAAATCTTGAATTCTATCTTTATGCTTCAAAATCATCCCCAAATAATCAACTGAAAAAAAATCAGAAAATTGTATTTTTTTCATAGTTATACCTCTTTTGTGTATGTTTTTTATTTCTAGGCCTGTTTTTTTTGAGTTGTACCGAGTCGCAATAAGGCCTTGCCATGCCTCGGCAAACAATTCAATAAAACTAAATACTTATCTATATTTTACAAAAGTCCTAAAAAATCTTGTGATTAACTATCCCCTATCTTCTTCAATGATCACCCCGATTGGTGATAATTAGGAATTACAAAATTCCTTCTCACCCCTTTGCCACTGAAAAAAATATGATACTGCTTTTCTTTTCCTTCAACCTCGTCAACATATAAATAGAGCACTCCGCAATTATTCATTTTATCTACATCACTCTAACCAATTATGTTTTCATCAAGTTTTGACTTTAAATATTCTGCAATTTCAGTTTGTCCATATTGTCTCGCGTACTCATAGGCATCTACTTTATCCAATTGTCCAATGGAGTAATACGCCATAATATCAATTCCATTTTCAACCATAAATTTTACTACCTCATAATGCCCCCCCGGTATTGCTCCGAACAACGGATTCTTTGTTGCAACACTCACATCAAATCTTGCACCATTTTGATACAGTAATTCAACAATATCTAGGTGACCACTTTCTGCAGCACTACGTATTGGATTTCCCCCTGAGATGTCTCCTTCTTTATTTACATCCATGCCACACTCAATAAGATATTCTGCTATGTCTCTTTTTCCCTGTGAAGCTGCAACATGTAGCCAAGATCCAAATATCGTATCTACATTCAACAATCCTTCATTATTTAATATTAATTTTTTTACCAAATCTAATCTATTACTTTTAATTGCATTTCTCATTTCCTTAATTTTTTCTTTATCCATCTTCTCCTAATACTTTTGTATATTCCTTTCTTTTATTATTATCTTTGCCCTGCTATAATTCCTAATTTACCTAGCGCTTCAACCATATCATCATAATCTCCACCCATCTCATCAACTTCTTTTAAAGTATCTACAACTTCCGTCAATGAATTTATATTATGTTGGCCTATAACGCCATTAGGTGCCCATACAAGATTTTCAGTTCCTACAATTGGATCAATGCCATGCTTTCTTAATATTGCTTGACCTTCCTGAACCAATGCTTGTTGTGCTACACCATTTCCCGTTTTAAATAAAATATGATGTGCGTGCGGGTTGATCATTGCTTCAGGGGGATCTCCTATAGCATTTTTAAGATATGTACCAAAATTAATGTTCTTCATAGTAGTCTCATATTCTTTTACTATGCCTAATTCAGACATCTGCTGACTAATAAGTTTTATCTCATCACTACTAAATGTTCCTTTCTGAATAGCCAATTTTAAAGTATTCATTTTTTGTGGATCAATATTACCAGACTCATCAACTATATTATCGACATAGCCTAAAACCTTATTTAAAGATTCTTTCCCCCCTTCAACCGCTTCATCCAAATGTTTCCCGACATCTCCTGCGGCTTCTACAGCCTCATCTGAGTACTTTAATAACTCGGCTCCTTCGTCTAAGAACTTTAAGCCGCCTACCAGTGGTAAGAAGGATGCCGCGCAACCGGCCAGATTCATCCACCACATCGGGTCGCTTGGATCAAAGTTCACGGTAAAGCAGGCTGTAAGATCGCGGATGTCTGCTGGAAAATCGAGCCCAAGCACCCCCAATGCGACACTTCCTGCAAGGCCAAGCAGCGTTACTTCATCCGAATAGTCGCCTAAGATGATCATCTCAAGGGATCTCTCGAAATAGTTTTTCTCCTCTATGCATTCATGCCCGTCATAATCTATGTAACGCAGCGGATTATTCTTTTCATAGGCATACAGGTTGATGCTGGAAGGATCCTTATAGTCCATGTAGCGGTACTGGTCTTTGCTTAAAAACCTTCCACTTTCTACATTATACTCCCTGCTTCCTGTGAAGTACAGATTGGAAATACTTTCCTTTAAGTAGCCTGTGTAACCAAACGGCAGTGAAATTTCTTCTTTCTGTTTCTCCATAAGGCCGTATTCGTTGTAATGGTACAGGTTTTTGGTGCTGCCCTCTTCTGTGGTCACGCGCACCGGGCTGTGGAACAGGTCGGTCAGTACGTGCATTCCTTCATTTGCAATTCCAAGCAGGGTATTGTCATGCCACAGATAGTTTCTGCTGCTTCCTCCCTCTCCATATTCCACTGCTGTCCTGTGGTAAGGGTCCGCATAGTCCGGCACATAATTAGCCGTCTTTCCGACAAAAATGCTCTCTACACGGATTCCGACTCCGTTATACTTGTTTGTCTGTATCAGCTTTTCATTTTCATACAGTTCCATCAGGCAGTTGTTATGGTCATAGGACATCCTGCGGACGGTTCCGTTACTTCCTTTTACTTCCATCAGGTTTCCTTTGACATCGTATGTATAATGGTTTTCCCCGTCACCAGTCAGCTGGTTTAAAGCATTATAAGCAAGTTCCCGTACCTGTGGTCCTTCTGATAATGTCTGTCCAGTTTTATAGCAACATTCCTTTATCCGGTTGCCGTAACCGTCATACTCAAAGCTGGCAGTGGTCTTTCCATCTTCCTGTATCGTTATCAGACGGTCAAGAGGGTCGTATTCATAGGTTCTGTGGAAGGAGTATCCTTCCTCCCTGCTTTCCCGTTTCAGCCAGGTCCGGTTTCCCATACGGTCATATCCACAGCGGAATGCTTCTAAGATGCCGTTTTCATCTTCATGGGTAAGTTCGCTTACCCTGCCCTCTGTATCATAGTTTAGGCGTGTCTGTATGCCGTTGCTGCGTTTACACCATGATAGGTGTTCCTGTTTGTCGTAGGCGTAAGCAAGGTTTAACTCTTCACTTGTGATGTTCTCCACGCGTCCCATATCATCGTAACGGTACTGTATGTTACTTCCATCCGGATAACATACGGATTTTCGTTTTCCGGATGGTGTATAGGCATAGGTCATGACCTGTCCGTTATGGTCTTTGCTTTCTGTCAGGTTTCCTTCCTTATCATAGGTAAATATGGTTTCACCAAGCCAGTCCTGTATACGGCTTAACCTTGCCAGGGCGTCATAGGCATAGACGGCCTTTTTCCCTCCCGGATACGTGATGGAGCGTACCTGTCCGTCTGCATGGTATTCCCATACGATTTCTTCCCCGCCCTGGTTTATGCGTCTGGATACGTTTCCCATGCAGTCGTATTCATAGGCATCCTCCCTGCCTAAGGCATCCGTCATTTTAATGATCTGTCCTGCCGCATCCCTTGTAATGAGGGTCAGGTGCAGGTCATGGTTTTCTTCATTGTGTTTTTTGATCTTAACCCAGTCTTCATCAAGGAGAACTTCTCCTTCCTGCGGCAGTAAAAATTCTGTCTTTCCGCCTTTTTCCATCTGAAGGATGCCCGTCAGTTCATCCCTGCCGTTGTAGGAATAAAACACGCGGTTTCCCATGGCATCGGTTACGGCAGTCAGTTTTCCCATCGGGGAATACTGGTACACAGTCTCCCTTCCTGCCGCATCCTTCATGGATGTGGCATTTCCCATGGCATCATAGGCATAGGTTTTTTCTGTTTTTCCATTTAAACAGATTTCTGTTATCCGGTTTAGGCAGTCATATGTATAGGTATAGGTCCTGCCGTCCTGGCAGCGTTTTTCTGTCAGATTGCCGTTTCTGTCATAGGCATAGGACTCCCAGGTGCCGTCCCCCTTATCCTGTTTATCCAGCCGTCCGCCCGGTCCGTAGGAATACCGTTCCATACGTCCGTCCGGGTGGAGGATACGGTCTGGTTTTCCCAATGGGGTATAGGTATATTCCGTTACCGCACCGCTTCTGTCTGTCTCTTTTATCTTTCTGTTACAGGCATCATAGATAAAACTGGTCTTGTTCCCTTCATTATCCGTTTTGCAGGAGACATTTCCCATCACATCGTATTCTGTCAGGGTGCATCGTCCTGCACGGTCTGTTTCTTTTACCACACGGTTTAGGGCATCGTATTCATACTGCATGCAGGTATCATCCGGATAGAGCACCTTTGTACGGTTCCCGTTTGGGTCATAGAAAAACCGTACGCTCCTTCCCAGAGGGTCTGTTACCTGTATTAAGCGTTTCTGCTTATCATAGGCATATTCCGTAATGCCGCCCTCCGGGTCTGTTATGCGGCTTACATTCCACATCTTATCGTATTCCATCCGGGTCTTTCTGCCCTGTTTGTCCACATATAAGACAGGTTTGTTTAACTCATTGTATTCCCATGTGCTGGCATATCCATCAAAGTCTTCCACCCGCACAGCTTCCCCCATCGGGTTATAGGCAAGGTTCTGCCGGGCACCGTCTGCACGTGTTATGCTTTTGATGCGGTCCAGCCCGTCGTATGCGATACGGGTGGTGTTTCCATTTCCGTCCACAGCTTCTGTCACACGGCTTAAGGCATCATAGGCATAGGACATGCCTGTCCCGTCCGGATACCGGATGGAGAGGATGTTTCCTTTTTCATCATAGGAAAGGTGCATCGTGCTGCCATCTGCATAGGTAACATGCGAAGGTCTGCTTTCCCCGTTCTCATAAGATAAGGTGGTCTCTTCCCCTGCCGGATCCCTCATACAGACAGGACGGCCTTTTTCATCATAGGTATAGCTGGTCTTACTTCCATTTGGATGGAGGATCTCTGTCAGCCTTCCCTTTTCATCATAGGTTCTGGCTGTTTTGCTTCCAAGCGGGTCCGTTGTCTCTGTTGGTCTTCCCTTTTTATCATAGGCATGGAAGGTCTCATTTCCATTCTTATCCCGTTTTCTTTTTACCCTGCCTTCTGCATCATACTCCCATTCCTCATACCCATCCTCAAAGATGGTCTTCTTACTGCGGAATTTCCTATCATGGATGTAGGCCGTTATGCCTCCGCTCTGCTCCGTTAATCTGACTGCCTTTTTCTTATCCTGATAGTCAAACTTAATCTCCCCGCCGTCCGGGAAACGCTGGAGCACGACTCTTCTGTAATCGTCGTATTCATTTTCAAGGACAGGGACATTACGCTTATCCAGTATGCGGCTGATCCTTCCGTTTGCCCCGTATTCATAGGTAAAGGCATTCCCTTCCGGGTCTTCTGCTTCCACCAGTTTTTTCCCTTCGTAGGAAAAATGTATGGTCCGCCCGGTATGGTCTTTTACTTCCACAAGACGGTCTTTATCCCCGTAGGAAAAACGCAGTTCCTCCCCCGTGTTTTTATACACCCTTTTGAGTCTGTCTTCTTCATACTCTAACATGGTTTGGCTGCTTTTATGATCTTCCAGTAAAAAAAGACGGCCGTCTGTATCGTAATACTCAAAAACGCCGTTTCCACCCGGTAACAGGAACTTCCCGTTTTGGTTTTGTATGATCCGGGCTTTGGGGTTGTGTCTGCTTACATAGATCCGGGCTGCCTTTTCATCTTCTGTCTTTTCTGCTTCTTTTTCCCCGGTCATGCCCTCCGGCACAAAGGTTTCCTGTCTGCCGTCTTCGTGGTATAAGACCAGCGTACCTTCTTTTTCCTTCAGGCTCTTTTCCCAGTTATGTGACCAGCATCTGCCCAGTATCCCTTTATGGCGGCTCATGGCATTATAGGTCCTTACAAAACTTAACGGCTGGTCCCCGCCGGTCGTTAAGTCCGTATAGCGGTACACAAAGTTTCCGGTGCTCATGTTTACAGGGTCTGCGCCGTAACAGGTATTTTCGATCATCCCGATAAAGCTGGTCTCAAACTCCTGTAAGTTTTCTTCGAGTGTACTGTCATCCCAGTCCTGCTTCACTCCTTCTATCTTTTCCTGGAATTCAGAAAGGGACAGGTTGGTTCCTGCTGCTTCGATGCATCCTGCTAAATCTTCTATCATCCCCATGATCAGCTGGAGGTTTTCATGTAACGGCTCCAACAGCTGGGCACCCGCTGCATCCTGTGCGGGGATGTTGGTTATGATGTTAGTAAGCGCACCTTCTATCCAGCATTTTTCCACCTCGTAATCTGACTGGTAGAGAGTTCCTGCCCCGTCCAGCGCACTGCTTAACTGTCCGGATTTTACCGGTGTCTGGGACTGCAGGGTATTCAGTTCGGTTATGGAATAATCCCAGGATATACAGGCATCGATCCCTGTATTTAACAGGTTTACCGCCGTGCTTTTTAAGGTTTCAATTTCCCCTATGTCATATACTCTGTTTTTTCCTAAATCGGTCATGTCTGCTCCAATACTTTTTTCTTAAGTGAATTACTTCTGATTTCTTTTACACTCTGTCTCTTCTAATTACCACTTTCTGCACTTCTCTACAATGGCAATTACATAACTGACATTTTTTACAACATAATCGACATATTTAATTCCTACATCACTAAAATTGAGTATATTAATCAGCACCACCGGCTAAGCCGATGATTTGCTCTGACCCTATAAGGGTCTGTTTCCGGCACTAGAGTCTAAAGACTCATCGAAAGGCTCGCCATTACCACCTAAGCCCTAAAGGCTTATTTGATTCATTCTGACTCGATTTGGACTTTTTTAATTATATTTATAATAATAAATCCAAATATCCATTTATTTTCTAGTATGATTAATAAATTTCTTGCATTTCGGACTATTTTGGCATTATTTTACCCCAAAAGTCCAAAAAGTTGAGTATTCCTGGACTTTATATTGTGTTATACGTAATATAATCCAAATTCCTATTAAATGTGCATTAATCATATAAAATATAATGTTTTTTGGACTATGCAGAATTAATTATAAAAAAATAGTCCAAATTGCTACCACATTCTTTTTTACTTGAAGCTAAAGCTGTCCGTGGACACACCTGCATAGCAGGTGATTTATTTTTATGCTGATACAAAAAAAGTTGTGCAAGATAAACCTTGCACAACTCCACAAATCAATATTAAAATTTATCCTTCATTTTTTCATAAACAGCATCATAACGTGCGGTATTCTCATAAACCGCATCATAGTCGATCACTTGCTGCACGCCGAAATTGCCGTCTTCTTTGTACTTAGGAATAATGTGATAAACAAGTTTATCCCCCATATCTTCCATATCCATGTAACAAATCGCATCCGGATTATAGCATTTTTTCAAAACCTTAGCCGCCTTAGCTATATCAGCAAAAAAGATATTACGCTCCAAAGTAGACAGACGACACATCTCAGTGGCCGATTCCTTGAACACCGCTACAAGATGGCCCTTACAAGTCTGATCCTTATATAAATAAATCTTTACCACATCATATTCTTTAAGGAACCTGCCATATGTTTCCTCTGTCTGAACTTCCTCCTGAGCAGCACTTTCCTTCTCCTGCAGATATTTCTGATAAGCAGCAATCATATCTCTGTCTTCACTCAGGACATGCGTCATAATCCAATCCTGCACTTCATCCTTAATCAGCTTCAAGTGCTCCAGCGGATTTTCTTTAATCTTCGGAAGATCCAGTTTCATAATGTAATCAGAACATTTTTTATGAAACTTTTTATGAGCGGCAATACGGGGATAATTCATCTCCTTCATCATGCGCTCTTCCTCGTAAAAATGATATCCCGTATAATCGCGAAGTTCACACACAATATCCAACAGCTGTTTATCTGTTACTCCAATACATTGAATGCGTATAAGCTGTTCCAAATCACGCCCTATTTTAAACAACTGTTTGTGCTGTGTATCAATATCACCATATCCCGTCTCCACATTGGGATCCCAATCAAATTTAAAATCAAACATTTTCAACACCTATTTCTAAATTTTTTATACTTTTATTTTATCATTTCCCCAATAAAAGACAAGTAGAAAAAGGCCTTATCACAAATTATTCCAGCACTTCCACTGCTGCTTTTTCAATTGCCAGCCCCTTCTTATAGCGCTCGATAAATTGGTCAAAGCCTGCCACATCCGCTGGATCCGGATCAATGCTTACACTTTCTGCATCCTTGAAAACTTTATTTTCCAAATAACTGCTTAAGGATTCTCCATCTTCTTTTGTAAGCATATAAGATGCCAAAACTGCGATACCCCATGCACCGCCTTCGCCAGCTGTTTTCATCACGGATACCGATGTATTCAATGCTGCTGCCAGCACCTTCTGTCCTACTCCTTCTGTCTTAAAGAGGCCGCCGTGTCCCCAGATCACATCTACTTTTACACCTTCTTCTCCAAGAAGCAGATCATTACCTACTTTGATGGCACCCAATGAAGTATATAAATGTGTTCTCATAAAGTTTGCCAGATTAAAGGTACAGTTCTGTTCGCGCACAAACAATGGTCTACCCTCTGAAAAATGGGTGATATGCTCTCCGGAAAAATAATTGTATGCCAAAAGTCCGCCACAGTCCTTGTCACCTTCCAGCGCTTTACGGTAAAGACCTCCATACAGGTCATTCATATCCATTTCAATACCAAAGGTATCACAGAATTCTTTAAATACATTTACCCAGGCATTCAGGTCGGAAGTACAGTTATTACAATGTACCATTGCTACCGAATTACCTTCCGGTGTAGTAACGATGTCAATTTCCGGATATACCTTGGAAAGTTTTTTCTCCAGTACGATCATGGAAAAGACAGAAGTACCTGCTGATACATTTCCCGTGCGCACCTTTACGCTGTTTGTGGCAACCATACCGGTTCCCGCATCACCTGCTGGCGGACACATTGGAATTCCTGCTTTTAATGTGCCGCTTGAGTCCAACAATTTAGCGCCTTCTTCTGTTAAAGTACCTGCTGCCTCACCTGCCATTAAAGGTTTTGGCAGAATCTTCGTAATTTTCCATGGGAAATTCTTGTCCGCAATCTTCTGATCGAATTTTTCCAGCATATCCGTATAATAGGTCTTAGTCTCAGAATCGATTGGGAACATACCGGATGCATCATCCACACCCAATACTTTTTCACCGGTTAACATCCAATGCACATAACCCGCCAGTGTCGTAAAAAATGTAATATCTTTTACATGCTCTTCCCCATTTAAAATAGCCTGGTATAAATGAGCAATACTCCAACGCTGAGGGATCTGATGTCCAAACAATTCCATCAATTCAATGGTTGCAGGTTCTGTCATGGTGTTTCTCCATGTGCGGAAAGGCACCAACAGTTCATTATCTGCATTAAATGCCAGATATCCATGCATCATGGCACTGACGCCGATGGCTCCTATGGTCTCTAATTCCACATCATAGGTGTCTTTTACATTCTTTCTCAAATCTGCATAACAGTCCTGAAGACCATTCCAAATATCATCCAGCGAATAAGTCCATATACCATTTTCTAAACGATTCTCCCAAGAATGACCGCCTGTTGCAAGAAGTTCATTGTCTTCTGTTAAAAGAACACCTTTAATTCTTGTAGAACCAAACTCAATTCCCAAAACCGTCTTACCAGACTGGATTAATCCCTGTAAAATATTCTTCTCTCTCATAACCTTTACCCCGCTTTTATTTACTCTAGTCTATACAAAAATTAGCACTAACGCTTTATTATGCTTCTAAGCCTATTCCTTCTTAATCTGTCCGTAATAAGCATTGGCACCATGCTTACGGTAATAATGCTTATCCTGCAATTCCTGCGGTGCCGGCTGCACATTAGGATTAATCATTTCACAAAGGGCGGCCATTTTCGCACATTCCTCCGTTACTACTGCATTATGCACTGCATCATGTGCACTTTTACCCCAGGTAAAGACACCATGGTTTTTGCAGAGTACTGCCGGTGTTGCCGCATAATCACATTTATTTTGCTCAAAATAATCCGCAATCAGAATTCCCGTATTTTTTTCGTACGCCTCTTCAATCTCTTCCTTTGTCAGATTGCGTACACAGGGAACCTCTCCATAAATATAGTCCGCATGCGTTGTCCCATAACAAGGAATACTTCTTCCCGCCTGCGCCCAGCTGGTTGCCCATGAAGAGTGGGTGTGCACCACACCTTTGATATCCGGAAAACGCTTATACAAAACCACATGGGTCGCGGTATCCGAAGATGGATTGTACTCTCCCTCTACTTTGTTTCCCTGTAAATCCACCACCACCATATCTTCTGGTTTTAACTGGTCGTATTCCACACCACTTGGCTTGATTACAAACAGTCCGCTTTCTCTGTCAATCCCACTTACATTTCCCCATGTAAAAGTAATGAGATTGTACTTAGGAAGCAGCATATTGGCTTCGTATACCTCTTTTTTTAATTCTTCTAACATATATTTCCCTATCCTTTATATAATTTGTGCATCTCTTCTGTTGCAAATGAAATCTTGGTAATGACATCCCGCTTTGTCATATAACACCAGAAACTGTCATCCGGCTCAGAGATATCAACACAGTCTCCCCTGCCTAAATAATCATATTCTATGTGCATACTATCTAAACTTTTAGCGCTGCGTACCAGGGTATATGGCTCCCCGTAAGCATTACATTCCACCCTTGTCTCTGTACAGGTCTGAATAAATTTTCCCGTTCCCTGTTTATAAAAACGAAGGGAACTAGGCAAGGTTTCTATTCTGACATCATCCTCAAAATAATAAGTTCCATTCTCTATCTCTTCCCGTACGCATGCTCTTTCCCAGTTGCTCCAATCCGGTATGTGGGAAAATTCTATCTCTCCTTCTACAGCCTCTAACTGACCATATTCCGTCATGGTCCATGACTTGCCACAACGGTTACACCATAATTTGATGCCTTCCGAGTCCATTTCTCCTTCGGTATGACAGGAAGCACATTTATATAACAATTTATGTAACCCATTTGCCCGTTTTGGATGGCTTATCTTCATCTTCTTTTCCAACTGCCATGCAAAATCATCATACTGGAAATATTCCCGGATCAATTCATTGATCTGTTCTGCACTCATGGACTTTGCCTGTTCCGGCGTAAGAATACGAATCATTTTGGCTTCCACCGGTGTTTTTTTATTAATCTTATTCCACTGTGGAGATGCCACAAAGTTCCCATGAATCTGTAAAACGACTACCGGTACTTTTAACATCTTAACCAGTTTTCCTAAGGAATCCGGCAGATAGGAAGTACAGCCATCCAAAGAATATCTTGCTTCCGGAAACAGTACAAAAATAGTTTTTAACTTATCCACACAGTATTTAATATTTTTGACAAGATGCATGTCCGTAATAAACTTACGCGTTCCAAGCACACCTAATGAACGCATCAAAGGCTCCGTATAAGTATTGAAACCCTCCAAAGTCATGACATTATTCACCGGTTCCGGATGGGTCAGTCTTAACATGATATTAAAATCCACCATGGAACTATGGGTAACCAATAATAAGTAAGGAGCTTTGACACCTTCCATATCTATTTTTTCATAGGTAAATCCGCGTTTTTTTAAATCCGGCCAGCTGATAATCCACTTTGCCAAAGACATAATAAAACACGGACGAATCGGTTTTTTTGCAAAATCGAAACGTCTGACATTCTTTTTACTCATGATAATCCCCCCAGATTTCTCATCGTATGTTTTATGAAAAAAGGTCAAAAAGCATTTACTTCCTGACCTTTTTAGTATTTATCTTTTTAGCACGCTTCTAGCTTCGACTTTAAATCTACTCAGTCAAATAGGCAACTGCCGCTTCTAACTGATTATCAATATCCTTCTCATAATATAAATCTGCATCAAATTCCACAATCTCATCTGGTTCGATACCTGTACCATGGATATCTTTTCCATTCGGTGTGTAGTATGTACTGATTGTTAATTTTACAGCAGAACCATCGGATAAAGAAATGACTCTCTGCACAATTCCCTTTCCAAAGGTCTTCGTGCCCATCAATACTCCTTTTCCATGATCCTGAATAGCACCTGCCAAAATCTCTGAAGCACTGGCACTATAATCATTCACTAAAACCACCATCGGAACCTGCAGTTCATTGGAACCGTCACAGGTAAATTCTTCCCTTTGACCATATTTATCTTCGGTATATACAATCAAGCCTTCCGGTAAAATCTTTCTGGCAATTTCACAAACCACCGCCAAGCTTCCGCCCGGATTACTTCTAAGATCCAATACAAGTCCAGTCATCCCCGAACCTTTGCAGACCGCCAATGCTTCTGTAAACTGATCCGTAGTTACCTTATCAAACTCGGTAATCTGAATATAGCCAATGTTATTATCCAACATTTTATAGCTAACAGTCGGACTTTCTACTTTTCTTCTTGTCACATCCACTTCGACATAATCAGCTTCGCCGCTCCTGATCAAAGTAAGATGAACTACTGTATTTTCCTCCCCTTTGATTAAGGCAACTACATCTTCTGTATCCATTCCCTGTGTAGAAACGCCATCCACCATATAAATGAGATCGCCGTCACGTAAATCCGCTTCCTGTGCCGGTGTATCCTCAATAATACCACTGATTACTGGAAGATTTGTTTCCACATCGATTCCCACATAGGCTCCGATACCATAGTAGATTCCTTCTACATCCTGCTCCATCTCTTCCAATTCTTCCGCTGAATAATAGGCAGAATACGGATCTCCCAAAGAAGCAATCATACCAGCATAAATACCATTTTCCAAAGAATCTCTGTCCACATCCTCTAAATAATACTGGTCAATTACATCCTCAATGGTCATCATTTTACGTGTAGTGAAAGCATCTACTACTTCTGCCTCATCACTTTCCGAAAAGGCAGACTGACCGGATGTCCGGAAATTGCCAACCGCCCATCCAACAATACTACCTAATGCATATAAAATAATGGAAATCCAAATACCACATAATATACCATATAAAAAAGTACGGGATTTCTTTTTCTTTTTGACCAGCTCTGCACCAGTCTGTGGTTTTTCCTCAAAAGAGTTACTGCTTTCTATCATAATGCCCTCTAACTATGTCCATTGCGCACAACATTCTATTCATTATATGCGTAATACTCTTTTTGAATACGTCAACTATTGACTCAAATAATTCCACGGAGAAACATATTCCCCATTTAAACGCACACCAAAGTGGAGATGGTTTCCAGTAGAACGGCCCGTAGTTCCAACTGCCGCAATTTTTTCACCACGTGCTACCATCGTTCCCTGCGATACATACAATGCTGAAGCATGCATATAAATGGTAATCAGACCACCACCATGGTTAATCATAATGTAATTACCCATGGAACTGTTATAACCGGATGCAATAACCTCACCATCGTAGGCTGCCAAAATCGGGGTTCCTCCCGGCGCTGCCATATCAACACCATTATGAAATTTCTCAACACCTAATGTTGGATGCATACGCCATCCATAATCAGATGAAATTCTGGTATAAGATGGTGCCGGCCATTTAAACATACCACCATCGTAAATAATTTTTTCAGAACCATTTTCCTCTAACAGACGTTTTCTTTCTTCTGCCAAAGCTGCTTCTAATGCTTTAATCGTATCATTTTCCAAAGCAATATCCGCTTCATATTCTGCAATAGCCTTTTCTTTGTCGTTAATATCACCCGTGTAACGGTTGATCTCTGACTCTTTTGTAGAAATCAGTTCTTCTAAATTAGCCTGTTCTTCATCTACCTTTGCTTTAGCTTCTTCCAGCAGTTCTTCTTCTGCTTCTAATTCTGCCTTACAAACTTCAATCAGTTCACGGTTTTTTACATATTCGTTAAATAAATCCGTATCATATTCAGATAATTTTTCAATATAATCTTTTTTATTGATAAAATCACTAAATCCGCTGGAAGAAAAGAGCAGTTCCAGATAGTAAGTATCTCCTTTTTCATACAAAAATTTGATACGGTCCTTCATAGCATCATACTGTGTCTCTTCTTTTTCTTCCGCATCCGCTAAATCTTCCGTTGTCTCCAAGATTTCTGCCTCTTTTTCTGTGATCAGTTCTTTTAATTCTGCAATCTTGGCTTCCACATCTGACAGATTCTGATCCAGTTCTGCTACATATGTCTGTAGATTCGATCGTTCCGATTCCAGACTTTCCTTGATCTTTTTGACTTCCGTAAGACCGCTCTGTAATTCTTTTTTCTTTTTATTCGCAGCATCAATTTCTGCCTGCTTTTCTTTGATGCTTGCTTCAATCTCATCTACTTCATCTGCAAATGTTATCAAAGACTGGCTTCCTGCAAACAGGGCAGCTGCACAAAATCCGCATAATAAACGGACAAAAAAGCGTTTCTTTCTGCTCATTGATTAAACCCTTAAATGTTTTCTTACTGTTGTAAAACTTCCCACAAAACCAATACCAGCACCAATTATTAAAGAAATCGGAACCAAATACTGGAAAATCACTCCAATAGAAACAAACTTCAACAGATCTGTTAAGATACTAAAGTTTATATTGATAAAATCAATGATGTAATTATACAAAGAATAAATCAGTCCCAATGGAATAGCAGACCCAATCAAACCAATGATCAGACCCTCAACTACAAACGGCGCACGTACAAAGAAATCGGTAGCACCAATATATTTCATAATCGTGATTTCTTCTTTTCTCAATTGAATACCAATCATAACGGTATTACTGATCAGGAAAACAGAAACCGCTAACAGAATCACGATAATTGCAACTGCAATATAACCAAGCAAACTGTTCATACCTGTTAAAATATTTGCCGTTAAATCGGAACGGTTTACTTCACGGACCCCTTCTACAGATTCCAGATAAGTTACCAACGAATTCTGATCTTCTATCTTATTTAAATAAATTTCATAGTTGGCACTATCTTCTAATGGATTGTCAATAATGCCTTCTGCATATTCGCCAAGATCCTGCTTAAATGTCTCCCACGCTTCATCCGCAGATACAAAATTCACTTCTCTAACTTCAGATCTTTTGGTAATCATATCACCAATCTGCGCAATTTTTTCATCGCTTAATCCTTCATCAAAGAATACCGTTACCGCTACACCTTCTTCTGCTGCTTTTACAATATGTACCACATTCACCACAATGGCAAAAAAAGCACCAAACAAAAGAAGACAGGCACTAATCGTTGCAACAGAAGCTAACGAATACCAGCCATTTCGAAAAATATTCTTGATTCCCTGCTTAAGGGTATAAAAGAATGTACTAATCCTCATCTATATATCCACCCTTTTCCTCGTCACTAATAATCACACCTTTTTTCAGTGTGATAACTCGTTTCTGCATTTCGTTTACAATTTCTTTGTTATGTGTAACAACAATAATCGTAGTTCCTCTTTTGTTAATCTGTTCTAATAATTTCATGATTTCCCATGAATTCTTAGGGTCCAGATTACCAGTTGGCTCGTCACACAGTAAAATCGGCGGCTTGTTTATCAAAGCTCTCGCCATCGCAACACGTTGCTGCTCACCACCGGATAATTGCTTAGGCTTTGCCTTATATTTACCAGCAAGGCCAACAATTGATAAAATAGCTGGAACGTTTTTCTTGATCTCACGGTTTGGTGTCTGTACAATACGCTGCGCAAAGGCTACATTCTCATACACATTTCTATCCTTTAACAGACGGAAATCCTGGAATACAACTCCAAGATTTCTACGGTACATAGGCACCTGTCTATGTTTTAATTTTGCAAGATTCTCTCCGTTTACATAAATCTCACCTGTAGTTGGTACAAGTTCACGTAACATTAACTTAATCAAAGTCGATTTACCCGAACCACTATCACCAACGATGAATACAAATTCTCCCTTTTTAATCTTAAGGTTTACTCCATTTAAGGCATGAGCGCCATTGCCATTCTGATAAGATTTGGTTACGTTCTCCAACACAATCAAATTCTCTTCATAAACGGCTTTTTTTGTTCTTTTCTTTTTACCAAACAAGCTTATCACACTCCTAGTACTGTAATGATTCCATATACTTCATGTATTTTACTACCATTAAGGCAATCTTAAAGGTAATGGCGTCTTCAAACACTCTCAAGTCAAGACCTGTTGTTTTCTGTAATTTATCCAAACGATATACCAAAGTATTACGGTGGATAAACAACTGACGTGAAGTCTCAGAAACATTCAGACTGTTTTCAAAAAACTTCATAATCGTTGTCAATGTCTCTTCATCAAAATCATCCGGACTCTTACCACCGAAAATTTCCTTAATAAACATCTTACAAAGCGGTATTGGAAGCTGATAAATTAAACGACCAATTCCCAATTCACTATAAGCAATGATATTTCTCTCATCAAAGAATATCTTACCTACATCCAGCGCCATTTTTGCTTCTTTATAAGAACGGCTGACTTCCTTGATCTCTTTTACTACTGTACCATAAGCTATATGTACATTACTAATTCCTTCTTTTTCCAGGAAGTTCTTATAAGATTCACATAACTTATCAATCTCACTCTGGCTGTCCATTTCAGAAATGTCCTTAACCACAATGACATTGTTCTCATCCACCGCGGTAATAAAATCTTTATTATTCGTACCAAAGTTTGCACGCATCATCTCTAATACATTGCTGTCCTTGCCGCTGCCGCCTTCAATAATAATCGCAACACG
This sequence comes from uncultured Lachnospiraceae bacterium, assembly GCA_964531805.1. Classification (GTDB taxonomy): domain Bacteria; phylum Bacillota; class Clostridia; order Lachnospirales; family Lachnospiraceae; genus RGIG8767. Next base: position 3,854 of record CAZHGE010000029.1, on the reverse strand, counting down.
TCGCAGTTCAGACTGGATATGAAGCTTCTTAGCACGGCTGAAAATATCCACCAGCAACAGATTATCTAACAAAAGGTTCTTGATAAAATTATCCTTATCAAAACGCTCTTTATACGCAACCAAAAGATTCTGGATCTGGAAAGCTGCCATTTTACCCATAGTATAAATGTCATCTCCTGAACCGCCTGCCACTAAAATATACTCCAACTGCTGCTCATCATAAATTTTAAAGAACTGACATCCCTGTACTTCCTGGCTGTCTGCAGGAGACTGCGCAAATTCCATTGCCACTGTCGAATACTGATCCATTTCGTCACTGGATGATGCAACCACTTTCCCATCAATATCCACTACACATAGTTCCATTCTGGATATTGTTTTAATCCCTTCTATTGTGTTCTGTAAAACCTGATTCGAAATCATAGTACCTTCTCCTTTGGCCCAACTGCCTGAAACAATTTTTTGTATCTTTTTTACAATGCTTTTTTCTGTAATCTCGAACTTTTCCAAAATGCTACTTTATATCTTAATGGTAAATGCCAAAAAAATCTATACTTTTTCACAAATTTTTTATGCAATTTTTCATTTTTTTGTCAAAAAAGGGGACTTTTTACTATTGGGCAACCTACACAAAAAGTTTATATTTACAAAATAGTACTTTTGGTCGATAATAATATTGTAAGGAGGTGGCGCGTATGGATATAGCAAAAGTTTCTATGGCACTTGCGCAGACCCAAACCTTATCAAATGTTGGAATTGCTGTTCTGGATAAGACAATGGAATCCTCTGAAGCAATCGGACAGGGCATCATGAAAATGATGGATGCTGCCGCTATGGAGCGCAGCGTCAATCCAGCAGTTGGCTCTAACTTTGATATGTTGGTATAGCATTTGCCAACACCAAACGACGACACATTTTTAGGTCGTCTCATTGGACAAAAAGGTGGTTCCCATAAAGGGAGCCACCTTTTTATATTGAAAACATATCTTTTTTACATTGTCATGCTCAAAATAATATCGTAAACAATGTATGCTATTGCTACAATGATTGCCAGAATCAATGAAAGGGTAACAAGTTTTTCTTTTCCCTGCTGTTTTTTCGGCAGACATTCCATTAATTCCACTGTGCGTCCTTCATTTTTCGCAATCTTATACAACATACAAAATGCAAGCGGTGTCGTAACTGCTGCAATAATCAGGTATACACTAATCGTCATAAAAAGTTCTTCGTGACCGAGTGCCACATTTGCCACATCCTGATAATAGCCCGGCATAATGGCTTCAACTAAAAACATCATACAACAGGACTGAGCATTATAAATAAAGTGGAATAACATCGTCGAAAAGATACTATTTGTCGCTTCAAATAAAAGGGCCAGTAAAACACCTATCACAAACGCATACAGTGCCTGATTCAGGTTCATATGCATGATACCAAACAACAGCGCCGACAACATCACTGCCATGAACTTGGTACCGCTTTTACGGTAACCGCCATATGCAATCCCTCTGAATACCAATTCCTCCACTGTAGCCGGTAAAACAGCCATCAAAAACAACATAATTAGAAACGGTACCGTTAAAATCACATCCGTCATTGCCACAATGGTATTATCCACAAACAACATACTGATGGCATTGATTAGTGTGGTAAGCGGCATAGAAAGCCATGTAAAAAATAATACATAAGCAAGTGTAGACGGCTTTACCTTATTATAGTGAAGACGTTCCTTGAAAGACTCTTTCTTTTCTACACATACCTGGCTTCCCTCTTGCTCAAAAGTTCCCGCCTCATTATAAACTTCTTTTTCTACAGTAACCGTCTGCGGTTTTCTGAATTTATAAAATAGCAAATATACTAATGCTGGTGTCAACAGAATAATTTCTCCCAGAGAAAGGCTCAAAATAACCCCCATCTGAATCCGTCCGCCTGCAATTGTCAGTACTGCCACCACTGCAATATGAAATAAAAATATTCCCAGCATCAACCGGTTTATCTTCTTTGTTTCCATAATCCCCTTTATCCTTTCTATTTCTTATGGATTTCTGTCTGTGTAATCTCCAGTTTTCCGGCCTTTAACAAATTGCCTACAGCACGCTTAAATTCATTCTTGCTCATATCCATCTGCTCACGAATCAGTTCCGGTGATGCTTTATCGGTAAAAGGTAAAACTCCATTGTTTTCTTCCAATTTCTGCATTACTTTTTCCGCATCAATATTCATCTGAATATACGCTTTTTCGCGAAGGCTCAGATCTAATTTGCCATCTTCTTTTCTAGCCGCAACTCTGGCGCTTATAATATCGCCAACCTTCAGATCCTTCGTCATTTCCTTTTTCGGAATCAAAGCACTGAAACAGTCATCTACTGCTACAAATGCCCCAAAGTTCTGACTGATTTCATAAATACGTCCTGATACCTTATCATCCTTCTGATACGGGCTGTCCTTGCGCAGATATGGATACACCTTCATGGTTGCACACAAACGGCTGCTCTTATCGATATAAAGCGCTGCCACACATTCATCCCCTGTATTCAAAGGCTTTGTCTGTTCCTTAAATGGTAAAAACAGATCTTTTTCCAATCCCCAATCCAAAAAGGCTCCAACCTTATTGATCTGCACGACTTTTAAAACTGCTGTTTCACCCAAATACAACTTCGGCTCATTTCGAGTCGCAATAAAACGGTCCTTAGAATCTTTATAAATAAATACCTCAATTTCATCCCCCGGCTTTGCTCCTTCCGGAACCTGTTTTGCCGGTAAAAGCACGCGTTCTTCCGATGGTGCATTCGCCTCCGTTGCCAAATATACACCAAAATCCACTTGTTTTACAATTTCTAATACTTGTTTTTCACCTAATCGAAACATTTTTTCACTCCTGTCTTTCCGTTCTATGATTTATTCTGTCCAAAAACAATATTTACTCTGTTTTCAAACCTGCTTCTATTACCGCATATGGGTTATTTTCTGCATCGCACAACGCCACAATGCAGCTATTCTCTTTTTCATACACAACAGGGATAATCCCATCTCCCAGGTGTGCCTGTCTGCGATACTCTACACGCAGTTTGTCGTATTTTATATTTCTGTTTAAAAAGCCGCCTGCCATCTGTACATACTGTCCGTTGTTTACGTGCATATTACTGTCCAAATGGTATTCACTTACCTTAATCGGTTCTTTTTGGGTAACCGTCCATTCTTCACTGTCCGGTATCAAAATCTTCCGTGCCGAATAATCCATTGCTAAAGGTTCCTCCAGCACATACTTCTGAATAAATTCCTCTTCCACCTTCACCGGACGCATTTTTGCCATATCCATAAAAGTCCAAATGGAGTTTGCCACCACAATCTGCTCACCGGCTTCATCCAGTACCACAAAATTACGCGTCCCGATAAAACTTTTAAAACTGGTAGGAAAAGTTCCCACCGTAATCTTTTCATTAAACTTTGGGAAACGCCTTACTTCAATCTGCCAGCTGTTTAAAATCCACGCCTGATTCCTCGGTTCCAAGTAATCAAATCCTACGCCAATCTCTTCTCCCTGAAAACAGGTCACATCCTGAAACACCGCTGTGAGCGCTTCCATCTTCATTCGTCTATCCGTATCTACCTGGCTGAAACCAACCTTTGTGTCATATGTATACATTTTCTTGCTACTATCCCATTTCTCTTTGATTTTTAACCAACACATCTTTTTAACTTAAAATAAAAATCAGATATAGTATACCACTACACACATTTTTCTTCTACTAGTAGTTTTTTATACAAAAAAACTCCAGTGAAATCTCACTGGAGTCTTTAGCAGGGCTACAAGGATTCGAACCTTGAAATGACGGAGTCAGAGTCCGTTGCCT
>CAZHGE010000028.1:0-28337 GCA_964531805.1 uncultured Lachnospiraceae bacterium | reverse complement strand
AATTTGCAAAACTGCATTTCGAATTACAAAGATGCATCTCGGAATGCAATTCACCGTATCTTTACAGTGTAGCCATTTATAATGTCATTTTATGATATTACAATAGCAAAAAATACAGAAATAGTGCTCGAAATATTGCAAATAATGCTGTTTTGCGTTACAGTAGGAGAGATGCGTATATAAGATTTTAATTGAAGATGAAAATAATAGTTTTTATATATTAGGGAACAACAGAAATGGATAATATGAAATATGAAAAAAGAGGCTATCTGGATGAAGATTTTAAAGTGTTTTATCTGGAAGACCTTGTTTCAAAAGAAATTGAATATCATTATCACGATTTCGACAAAATCCTTGTGTTTTTTCAGGGTAATATAGAGTATACCATTGAAGGAAAAGCGTATACGTTGATTCCAAATGATATTGTACTTGTGCCACAGGGAGATTCCCATAAAGTGGAACCTTGGCTTGATTTTAAACAGGATGAAGAAGGATGTAAGTCTTTTTTGAAAGAGAGAAAAAAAGAAGCCGAGTATGTGCGTCTGGTAATTTATCTTTCTCCGCAGTATCTGATGCAGTATGAAGAAAATGGAACAAGTCTGCGGGATTGCTTTTTACAGGTTAAGGATAAGTACTCCCATGTGGTGAGATTAACAGCCAAAGGAGAACAAGCTCTTTTGGGATTGGCAAAGCAGTTGAAGCAGTCGGTTGTACAAAAGGATGGAGAAGTGATGAGAAGTCTCTACCAAAGGACTCTTTTGTTACAGTTTTTGATTATGTTAAACCGGGAAATGGCAAAAGAAAGTCTGTATTTTGTAGATACCAGCCGCTGCAATAAAAAAGTAGTTGATATTATTCAGTATATCAATAATCATTTGACGGATGAGATCAGTATTGACAGACTTTCTGAGAAATTTTATATTTCTAAATATCATATGATGCGCCAGTTTAAAGCAGAGACAGGATATACGATTGGTAGTTATGTCAACCAAAAGAGACTGCTTATGGCAAGAGAATTGTTAAAGCAAGGTGAGTCCGTTACCAAAGTGTACTTAGATGTAGGATTTCATGACTATTCTACTTTTGTGCGTGCATATAAGCAGTTATTTGGAGAGATACCATCGAAAAGAGGAACACTATGAACTTAGAAGAGATAAAATATAATGCATTTATTAGTTATAGACATTCAGAATTGGATCAGTTTGCGGCAATAACGTTGCACAAAGAGTTAGAGGCATTTCGACTTCCAAAGGCAATCCAAAAACAATTGAAAGAAAAAGGAATCGAAAAAAAGAAGATTGAAAGAGTATTCCGTGACAGGGATGAACTGCCTATTACAAATAACCTTGCAGATCCTATTACAAATGCTTTGCGTAATTCAGAGTTTTTATTGGTTATTTGTTCACCGAGATTAAAGGAGTCGTTATGGTGCCGCAAGGAAATCGAAACTTTTATCAGCATGCATGGCCGGGAGCATGTTTTTGCTGTTTTAATCGAGGGAGAACCGGCAGAATCTTTTCCGGAAGAATTATTATATGAAGAAAAGATGACGTTGGATGAAAATGGTGTGGAACGGATAGAACGTGTTCCTATTGAACCTTTGGCTGCGGATATATGTGGAAAAAATAAAACGGAAATGCGTAAAAAGATTAAGGAGGAGGTACTTCGTTTGGCGGCGCCTATGTTTGGCTGCAGTTATGATGATCTAAAGCAGCGTCATAGAGAACGTACACTTCGTCGTATTATTACAGCCGCTTGTGCGGTTTCCGCTGTATTTGGAAGTTTTGCTCTGATTAGTACCACCATGGCACTTAGAATTCAGAAGCAGTCGGAGCAGATACAGGAGCAGTCCGTCGAGATTCAGGCACAGGCAGAAAGAATTGAGGAACAGTATCAGGAAGCATTAAAGGCGAATGCCAGACAAATGGCCGAAGATGCTTTTGACAATATGAGCAATGGTGATATGGAAGGGGCAGTTCAAACAGCGTATGATGCTCTAACGCAGGCAGATGGAACTGACATGCCTTATACGGCGGAAGCAGAGTTTGCGTTGTCCACAGCATTGCAGTCCTATCGAAATGGTGCTCAGATTTTGCCGCAGAGAATATTAAAGCAGAGCAGTCAGATTAATTTCTGTAAGTTATCACCGGATTTGAATACGTTGGCAGTGGTGGACATTTTTGGAAATCTGTCTGTTTATGATCCGTATAGTGCCAAAGAACTATATAGTGTGGAAATGACTGGGTATACAACATATTTAGCAGAGGAAAAAGTTTGTTTCTTAAGTAATACAGAGATTGTTTATCCGATGGAAAACGGATTCTCTATTTATAATTTTGAAAAATCAGAACTTCTAGAATTTGAAAGCAGATTAACATCGGTATTTTTGGCGGATAAAGCGGGAGAATATCTGGCAACCATAGGATATGACGAATTGATTGTATATGATGCTAAGACTATGAAGCCGGTTTTCAAAATGGAAACAGAAGTTGGAGAATCCTTTCAGCAGGAGTGTGAATTCTCCAAGGAACTTCATGGAATGCTTGCTGTAGAATATGACACGTTGGAAAATCAGAGTGGTCTCATGCTCATTAATTTGAAAGAAGAGTCTGTGATAAAGATAGAGACTACATTGCAAAGTATAATGGATGTTTGGTTTGATGAGGAGGAAATTTTTTATTGTGGTTATCAGGATTTGGAATCAAGTCAGAGCAGTGTGTATTGTGCTGATATAAATGGTAACATAAAATGGGAACATCAACTGGATGGACTTGCTGATCACATCATTACTTTTGGGGCAGAATCAACGGATAAACTTGCTTATTCTACGTATAGTACGTTGGTTATCTTAAATAAAAATGATGGTTCTGTAAAAACACAGGAGGATTTCGGTAGAGAAATTATAAATTATTGCGCTTATGTGGATTCAGATTATCTGACATTGATGACGAGGGAAGGAAGTTATTACTATTATTCACCGGAAACAGAGACGGCTATTACTTATACGGGGAAGTTTGTGGCTAATTCGGATAATCTGAAGAGTTTTCATTTTGGAAATGGGTATTATATATCTGCTGAACATGGAAGTGATGTTGTTGCCTTATATAAAAAATCGGTAGGAAAAGAAGTGACACTCTTAGTAGAATGTGAAGAATTTTTAACAAAAAGTACAATTAGTCCCAAGGGAGAATACATCGCATCCGGTGTTTCTGAATTGGGAAATACGCGGATTACTATTTCAAAGGTATCGGATGGAAGTAAAACGGCAGAAATACAGGCAGAGGATTATATTTATGATTTCGCCATCAACGAAGAGGGGGAATTGATAGTTTTAACAGATAAAAGCATAGAAGTCTATCGGTTGGAAGATGGTACATTATTACATAAAGAATTGACTACATCAGATAACAGCCGGTTGATTAAGAATGGACAGGCATATGTGGCCTGTGAAGATGAACTGGTATCTATTATAGATGTCAAGTCAGGTGAAGTGATATCACAAGTGCAGGAAGAACGGATTGTAAATAATGGTCTTCTGGCATCGACGGTGGATGAAGAAGGGAAGTATTATGCCTTTTGTGATAAAGAGAAGAAAAATATTGCCGTTGGATGCTTTGAAGACGCATTTAGAAAAGAGATATCTGTAAATATTAATGCAGTTGAATGTTTGGCAATTTCTCCAGGTAAAAAAGTTGTTTTTGTAACGTATCTGGATGAAAAGGTAGAAGCCTATGATATTACTACTGGAAATTTACTGACTACCTATGGTATATTAGAGGGCGGTGTGGAGAAAGTAACAGAACTTGCAAGTATTGGTGGCGCTATACTGGAGTCTTCTTCCAATGCTTATTTGGTAAATAATAATTTTGAGATTATTGCTTTTTTACAGGGATATACGGATTACTGTGAAAAAAATGATAGCTTTCTGTTGGATGATTCCTACTATGTATATGAAGTAGAGCGGTACCAACTGGAAGATTTAATAAAAGAAGCAGAAGTATATTTAAGTCAGTAGACCTCTGACTGAAATCATTTTATAGAAAAGGGGAACTATGTTAGAGATATTAGAACACGTGCTGCATCATGCATGGGAAGACAGCATCAAGATATTACCATTTCTGTTTATTACTTATCTTGTCATGGAATATTTAGAAGAAAAGATGACAGGAAAGACAAAGCAGATCTTATTAAAAACAGAAAAATCTGGCCCTATATGGGGGGCGGTATTGGGAATGCTTCCGCAGTGTGGATTTTCGACGGTAGCATCCAATTTATATGCGGGAAAAGTAATCACAGTAGGAACATTAATTGCGGTGTATTTATCCACATCTGATGAAATGCTTCCAATTATGATCTCGGAGCAGGTTGAACCAGCCTTTATTGTTAAGGTGCTATTGTTAAAAGCAGCTATTGGTATGGTATTTGGTATTTTGATTGACCTTGTCTGCAGACGTGTTTTAGGGAAAAAAGAACAGGAACCGGATATCCATCATTTCTGCGAACATGAGCATTGTAAGTGTGGACATAGTAAAATGTCGATAGACATTTTGCCGGCCGAATGGTCAAACTCCCGCAGGGTTGCTATATGCGAAGCATATAGTGTTCTTAAGCCGGCTCTGCGTCATACTGCACAGATTTGGATTTATATTTTTTTCATTACAATCGCTTTAAATCTCTTGATTGAAGGAATCGGAGAGCAGGCATTAGCAGACTTTATCTTAAATAAGCCGATTATCGCAGAATTGCTTGCTGGTATTGTAGGATTGATTCCTAACTGTGCATCGTCTGTTGTAATTACACAATTATATTTAGATGGTATCATTCGTTTCGGTACTATGATGTCAGGTCTGTTAGTCGGAGCCGGAGTCGGTATTCTGGTATTACTTCGTGTAAATGATGATAAGAAAGACAATCTGAAAATCATTAGCATACTTTATGTAATTGGAGTCGTATGTGGAATGATAATCAACTTGTTTTGTTAGAATATGCAAATAAAAAAGTCCCAGCTATGGGACTTTTTTATTTTATAATTAGTAGAACCGGTAAAAGTTCTTTTTATTGAATTTTTCTTCACAATATAAACAGCGGTAAATTTCCTTTTCTTCGTCTGCAAGAGAGAATACATGCGGGAGTTCCTGTTCGATTGAAGTAATGCAGCGTGGATTTTTACATTTGAATACGTTGCGGATTTCTTTTGGTAAGAATAGTTCCTTTTTAGCAACAATTTCCCCATCTTTGATTACATTGACTGTAATGTTGTGGTCGATTACTGCAAGAACGTCTAAATCCAATAAATCAATGTCACATTCTACTTTTAGGATATCTTTTTTCCCCATCTTATTGCTTTTTGCATTTTTGATGATGGCAACGGTACAATCCAGTTTGTCTAACTGTAAGTGGTGATAAATCGCAAGACTGTCACCAGCTTTGATATGGTCTAATACAAATCCTTCTTCAATTTTACCTACATTTAACATATTTATATGCCTCCTAATCTAACGGAATCTCAAGTAAGGTTGCAATGAGTGCCATACGGACATATACACCGTATTTTGCCTGTTTAAAGTAAACAGCGCGTTCGTCTTCATCAACTTCCACAGAAATCTCATTTACACGTGGAAGAGGGTGGAGTACCAGCATGTCCTTGGAAGCCAGTTCCATTTTTTCTTTTGTTAAAATATAAAAGTCTTTTAAGCGGATATAGTCTTCTTCATTGAAGAAACGTTCTCTCTGAACACGTGTCATGTAGAGTAAATCCAGTTTTGGAAGAACATCTTCTAAGCGGATCACTTCTTCATAAGGGATGTTTTTTTCCTGTAACATTTCAATGATGTAATCCGGTACGCGAAGTTCTTCCGGAGAGATAAATACAAATTTAATACCACTGTAACGGGTCAGGGCATCAATCAGGGAATGAACGGTACGACCGAATTTGAGATCACCGCAAAGACCAATCGTAAAGTCGCCTAGTCGTCCTTTTAAAGAACGGATGGTTAATAAATCAGTCAGTGTCTGAGTTGGATGCTGATGACCACCATCGCCGGCATTGATTACAGGAATATCGGATTTGGAAGCCGCTACCATAGGGGCACCTTCCTTTGGATGGCGCATAGCACAGATATCTGCATAAGCTGAGATTACACGAATGGTATCGGAAACACTTTCTCCTTTGGAAGCAGAAGAGGAACCGGCATCCGAAAATCCGAGTACGGAACCGCCCAGATTTAACATAGCCGCTTCAAAACTTAAGCGGGTACGGGTACTTGGCTCATAAAAACAAGTGGCTAATTTTTTCCCTTTACAAACTTCTGCATATTTGGCTGGATTTTTCTCCATGTCGTTTGCCAGATCAAACAACTTGTCCAGTTCTTCAACCGTGAAATCCAATGGATTTATTAAATGACGCATGATGTTCTCCTTTTCTTGTTAGTAATTTCTTAAACTATAGTTAGTTTTGACAGTTTATCAGATTTGACATACAAAATCGAAGAGAATAAAAACATTCTCTTCGATTCATTATTACAATAAGACGACTCACGAAGCGAGTTGGCGTTTGTTACAATAAGACGACTCACGAAGCGAGTTGGCGTTTGTTACTTATAAGACAGTAAATCTTCAACAGATTTACGTTTGGGTGCTATCGGTTCTTCTGCTGGATAGCCAATTGGGATAAGAGCAATTACATCTCTGTCTTCCGGTACTTCGAGGATAGAAGACACCTTTTGGGAATCAAAGATGCCGAGAATAACAGAGCCAATCCCTTTATCATAGGCTGCTAAACAAAATGTCTGGGATGCAACGCCTGCATCATACATCTGCCAGCCGTCTTTTCTAGGTGTTGAATAGGAACCGTCACGTTCGAAACCGGAACGGTTTTTGATAACAGAAATAACCATAAGTACCGGAGCAGAATTGATAATATCTGCGTTCGGTTTCCAAGCATCACATGCCTGTGCTGCGATCTGATCCTTCAGAGCACCTTCTACTGCAATATAGCGTGTAATCTGTGTATGCTTCCAGCTGGGAGCATACGAAGCTGTTTCTACGATTTCTGCTAAAATATCGTGATCAATGGCATCCGGCTTAAAATGACGGATACTTCTACGTCCAAGGATACAATCTTTTGCTGTCATGTATATGCCTCCTTTGTTTATATCTTTCGACATTATACCATGGGCAACCATTTTGTTTCAATAAAATTTAGGGAAAAAAGAAGCACATTTTGCGTTGCTTTATTTTGGTAAAAAGGTATAATAAGAATAGTGTTAAATACGTGATTGGTGTAAACAGAGGAGGATTTATAATGGTAGAATTTGTAGAACGTAAAAGATGGTTGTTTTTAGGACTTCCTTTTACATTTACTAAATATACAGTAAAAGAGGAACTTATTACGGTGAACAGTGGATTGCTTAAGACTGCTGAAAATGACTGTTATATGTATAAAGTGCAGGATGTGGAATTGAATGTGAACCTGATTCAGAGAATCTTCGGAATAGGTACCGTTAAGTGTTATACCGGTGATACGACAGATTCCATTCTTTTGTTGGAAAATATTAAAAATGCAAAGGTTATAAAGGATTTTATTTTAGATGCATCTGAGAAAGCGAGAATAAAGCGTAGAACATTAAATACACTGAACATTGATGCAGATGAATTAAATGAAGTATTGGAAAACGAATAAACAGTGCATAATAAAATAATAGGAGCGATACGGGATGTTCGTGTCGCTCCTTATTACTATTACGCTTTATGAAGAAATAAATGTTCTTCATGGAAATTAATTTTTAAGAAATTTTTCATAGATAAGACCAGTGGCAAACCAATAGGGGGCAAAGTCCAGGCGGATTACTTTTTTGTAGTTGTAGGGAGAATCTGAATAATCCCATGGACAGCAGTCTTTTTTCATTAAAAAGGTTCCGGAAAGGTATTCTCCAAGGTAGATCAGATTCATATAGCAAAGGCCGCGAACAGGCCATGCAAAGCGTTTGAGCAATGGATATAAGGGAGCAAATAAGCAGGCAGCTCCATAAATTGGAAACATAAAGATACTGGTTTTTCCCATAAGTTTGCGGTTGTTTTTGGGACCGGCGGTTAAGGATGTGAAAAGGATTTCAATGCACCAGCCTAATATACCGCAGCGTATATAGTTTTTGGGTAGTGATTTTAAGGAAATAAGGATAGTATTTTTCATAAAAATAGTATGTCCGGCTGAAATGGGATTATGCAGTGGTAAACAGCATTTTTCATACCTTATAATGAAGTTTAAAGAGTAACGAAAAAGAGTAGAAGGAAACAGGCATGAAGTACGAAGAAGCAATGGAATATATTGAAGAATGTAATAGGTTGGGAAGTGTTCCGGGACTGGATTCTATTAGACGATTGACGGATGCTTTGAATAATCCACAGGACAAGCTTACTTTTATCCATGTAGCGGGGACCAATGGGAAGGGATCCGTATCTTCTTTTATTGCAAGTGGATTGAAAAATGCTGGTTATAAAGTGGGGCGTTATATTTCTCCTACGATTTTCACCTATAGAGAGCGGTTTCAGATTAATGATAGGCTGATTTCAAAAAAAGAATTGGGAGAGTTGATGGAACAGGTAAAAGAAGCCTGTGATCAGATTGTGGCAAATGGATATCCGCATCCAACTTCTTTTGAGATTGAAACGGCAGTTGCTTTTTTGTACTTTGCAAAAAAGGAATGTGATGTAGTTGTATTGGAAACGGGAATGGGCGGTAGACTGGACGCGACTAATATCATACCTTCTCCCAAACTATGTGTTTTGACTTCCATCAGTATGGATCACATGCAGTTTTTAGGGGATACACTTGCGGCAATTGCGGCAGAAAAATGCGGGATTATTAAAGCGGGAACAACAGTAGTTTCAACAAAGCAGGATGCGGAAGTCATGGAAGTGGTAGAAGGAGTCTGCGCATCTCAAAAGGTAGAATTGATAGTAGCAGATACTGCAAGGGTGTCTAAAGTAAAGCAGGGATTGGAAAAACAATCGTTTATATATGATGGAGTAAAATATGAGATTTCCTTAAGTGGCAGTTATCAGATTGAAAATGCAGTTTTAGCAGTTTGGGCGCTTAAGTGGCTTTCAGAAAATGGGTTTGAAAAGATAACGGAGCAGAAAATGATAAAAGGATTACATGAGACAGTTTGGAAGGGCCGTTTTAGTGTGATTGCAAAGAAACCATATTTTATCGTGGATGGTGCTCATAATGTGGCAGCGGCAGAAAAACTGGTAGAAAGTATCCGTTTTTATTTTACAAACCGAAAAATTGTATATATAATGGGGATGTTCCGTGATAAGGAATATGAAAAAGTAATAGAGATTACAGCACCTCTTGCATCACAGATCATTACGGTAGCCACACCGGGGAATCCAAGAGCATTGCCTGCATTGGATTTAGCGGTGGCAGTAAGGGAAGTCAATACTAATGTGACAAGTGCTGACAGTTTAGAAGAAGCGGTGGAGATGAGTTATCTGTTTGCGGATAAGGATTCGGTAATCATTGCCTTTGGTTCGCTGGCTTTTTTAGGACAGCTTATGTCCATTGTAGAAGGGAATCAGACAGTTAGGAGTGATACTCATGGTAAATAAAGAGAAAATAGAAGCAGCAGTAAAACTGCTTTTAGAAGGAATCGGTGAGGATGTAAACAGAGAAGGGTTAGTGGAGACACCAGCCCGTATTGCCAGAATGTATGAAGAAGTATTTTCTGGAATGGACGAAGATGCAAAAGAATTTTTGGCGAAACGTTTCCATGTGGAAAACAATGATATGGTGTTGGAAAAAGATATTGTATTTTATTCCATGTGTGAACATCATTTACTCCCATTTTACGGAAAGGCGCATGTTGCTTATATTCCAAACGGGGAAGTGGTAGGTCTGAGTAAGCTGGCAAGGACGGTAGAAACCTATGCAAAACGTCCACAGCTGCAGGAACGTATGACTAATCAGATTGCAGACGCCATTATGGAACATTTGGATGCGAAAGGTGTCATGGTTATGTTAGAAGCAGAGCATATGTGTATGACTATGCGTGGCATTAAGAAACCGGGCAGCAAGACAGTTACCTGTGTAAAACGCGGTGAGTTTGAAAATAATGATGCGTTGGCAAGGGATTTTTATCAGATGTTGAAGTAGGCAGATAGCAGCTTGATTATTGAAATAGCTGGCTAGTATGTTGTGAAGACAGGAGAACTGAATGGATAAAATAAACCGGATTTTAGAACATCCGATTTTTAAAGAGTGTGTGAAATTGAATGAAATGGCAGAAGCAGATCGTTGCTTCTGCCATCATGATATAGAGCATTTATGTGCAGTGGCTCGTATTGCTATGTTGTTGAATTTGGAAGAGGGATCAGGTCTTTCAAAAGATATCGTATATGGAGCGGCATTACTGCATGACTGTGGTCGTTACAAACAATATGAAAATGGCATTCCTCATGATGAAGCAGGTGCGGACATTGCCCGTCAGATTTTACCGGAATGTGGGTATAAAGCAGATGAGATTTTCTGTATTACCGAGGCAATTGCTTCCCACAGAGGTTCTTCCAATAAGACTAGAGAATCCGTTTTGGCAGATTTGTTATACCGCGCTGATAAAATGAGTCGAAACTGCCGTTTTTGTAAGGCTTATGAGGAGTGTAACTGGCCAGAACAATTAAAAGGACAGGAGTTTTTATGGTAAGTAATAGTCAGCGGATGAAGGATATGATATAGATGTGGCAACAGTCAACTGATGCAAGATATGATATATATGCGGCGATAGGAAGGATTTATAAAGATGAAGATTGGTAACCGTAATTTTGAAATAGGAACCCATACTTATGTGATGGGAATTTTAAATGTAACGCCGGATTCTTTTTCTGACGGTGGTAATTTTAATGAGATAGATAAAGCACTCTTTCATGTAGAAGAAATGATACGCGATGGTGCGGATATCATTGATGTAGGCGGTGAATCTACTAGGCCGGGATATGAGCAGATTTCAGAGGAAGAAGAGATTACGCGTGTTGTTCCGGTGATTGAACAGATTAAGGCGCGTTTTGATATTCCTGTATCTTTAGACACATATAAGGCGTCCGTTGCAACAGCAGGCATCCAAGCAGGAGTAGACTTGATTAATGACATATGGAGACTAAAAGGAGATGATAGAATGGCAGAGGTTATTGCAAAGTCAGGTCTGCCGTGCTGTCTAATGCACAACCGTGTGGAAGCAATATATGGAAATTACATTGCAGATGTGCTTGCTGATTTAGAAGAATCATTAGAACTGGCAGAAAAAGCAGGAATTGCAAGGGAAAAAATATTGATAGATCCCGGCATTGGTTTTGCCAAGACCTATGAACAAAATTTGTTTTTGTTACAACAGTTGGAAGTCTTACATTCCTTTGGATGTCCGATTTTACTGGGAACTTCCCGTAAATCCGTAATTGGGCTGACGCTGGATGTTCCAGCATCGGAGCGTGTGATTGGAACCGTGGCAACCACGGTTATGGGAGTCATGAAGGGGTGTTCCTTTGTGCGTGTTCACGATATCAGAGAAAATGTGGAAGCAATTAAGATGGCGGAGGCGGTTTTATATGCAGGAAGATAGTAACAGCGAGAGTCGTGCCTGAACAGAGTGATTATTAGGAGAAATAAGATGCAACAGTATGATGAAATCAGAATCAAAGAATTACAGATTTTTGCCCATCATGGGGTCTATGATTTTGAGACTGAAAATGGACAGAATTTCTATGTAAATGCAGTTCTTTATACCGATACTAGAAAAGCAGGAAAAACGGATGAGCTTTCCAATTCTACCAATTATGGAGAGGTATGTCAGTTCTTAACAGACTTTTTGACAGAAAATACTTATAAATTATTAGAGGCAGCAGTGGGGCAGGCGGCAGCAGAATTGCTTCGCCGCTTCCCGTTGGTCCAAGGTGTGAAACTGGAACTTCGTAAGCCGGAAGCACCTATACCGCTTCCGTTTGAATCCGTGTCCGTCTGTATACGCCGTTTCTGGCACACAGCTTATGTGGCACTTGGCTCCAATATGGGAGATAAAAAGAAATATCTTGAGGATGCGTTGAAAGAATTGTCCGAGAATGAAAATATTCGGTTGATCAAAACAGCTTCTTACATAGAAACAGAACCATATGGCGGTGTGGAGCAGGATTCCTTTTTAAACAGTATGTGTTGTATAGAAACCCTGCTTTCTCCAGAAGAACTGCTGGATGAATTACATCGCATTGAACAGTTGGCGGACCGCAGGCGAGAAATCCATTGGGGACCACGCACACTTGATTTAGACATCATTTATTATGATGATGTTGTGATGTCTTCTACAGACTTGACGATTCCTCACGTAGATATGGCAAACCGCACTTTCGTATTAGAACCATTGTGTGAACTTGCTCCTTATCTAAGACATCCGCTAAACGGAATGACTACAAGACAAATGTTGGATGAATTGGTATAAAGGATTAATGAATTTGTGGAAATATCTTTATTTTGACTAACCCAATATTATATTAGTCTTACCATAGAATTGTATTTTAGTTCATTGGGTAGAAATAATTTGTTTTTTTTAGATCATTTCTAACCATGATTCTTTTTTTGAGGGTCTATGGTAAGAATAATTTAAACAAAATTCTAGCAAGTCAAATGTCGTGATAAAATTCAATTTGCAAATGTCAGGGAATTAGAAGTCGAGGGTTATTCCCGGCGTACAGTTTTTGAATTGATATAAAAATACTCCATCGTATGATTAAAACCATGCGATGGAGTATTTGATTTATTGTACTGTTGGATTAAATACGCCCGGATTTACCGCTCCATAGGTGGATTGGTGATAAATCGGAGTTGGTTTTCCAAATTCATTAAAGTAAGCATACATGGATGTAATATTTACACTTTCAAATACGCCTTCCATAACGGTTTCTTCTCCAGTTCCATCAATGTAGATACGTTTTAAGGCTGGAGAGGAAGTAGCGGCTGTCTGATAGTAAACCATGGTGCCATACACGTTGAAGAAATCAATACGTTCTTTGGTGAGTACCAGTTCTTCGCCGGTAGCTAAGTCATAACGGTGAAGGGCATAATTGCTGTCAAGATCCATAAAAAATATGTAACCATTCTGATAGACTGGATTCCATACCGGGTGTTCCCAGATTAAAGTAGAAGTACCAGTGGCTGTATTCAGAGAATACAAATAATGATCTTCGCCATTGCCTGCATAATAAATGGTTCCGTTAACTACGCTTGCAGGGGATACCATATCAGGAACGATTGCAGTGGATTCTTTTTTGTCCAAAGATACTTTTATAAGCGGTACTCCTATATTTTCCTGATAATGCTGATAGAAAAGATTGTTACCGCTTAATGCGAGAATACCAACCGGATCTTTTGTATAGCAGAAGGTTCTTTTTCCATTGTGGTCACAGGAAAACATACCGGTAGAACTGCGGACATAGCCAAGACCGGCGCCATCAGCAGTTCCTGTCTGGGAGTAGAAAATGCGCTCTGGGTCCACATTAATAGAAGAAACACCGACATCGTTTAAGCGTTCTACACCGCTTTCGTCAACATTCATGGAATATAGTACATTATTATCATACGCATTAGAGAAATAAACAATGCCATCTCTTTCACAGAAGAGTCCTTTGCTATTTAAATTGCCGGCTGTGTTGCCAACCTCATAGTCTGCGTTTGGAGTAACTCTGCTGGATAAATATAAGAAAACGCACAGCATAACCAGTAAAAAAGCAGCCATGGCGAGTATAATCTTGTTTTTAGTATTGCTCACGAAACTTTACCTCCTTTTTACATCATTATAAGAGGATATTTTCTTGCTATCAAGAAGAAACTGCGATAAGATAATAATAATTATGTAAATGAAAGAGGATTGGTCTGATGTTGGATTTAGGAGAATTACGAGTACAGTTGGACGAGATTGACAGTCAGTTAGTCAAACTGTATGAAGATAGAATGGAATTATGCAGACAGGTAGGAGAATATAAGTTAGAGACTGGAAAGCGTATTTTAGATAAAGAGCGTGAAAAACAGAAAATACAGACGGTCAGTGCACTGGCGCATAATGAATTTAACCGTACTGGAATTAGTGAATTATTTGAACAGATTATGGCTATGAGCCGTAAATTACAGTATCAGATTATCAATGAAAAAGGTGGGCATGGCAATCTTCCATTTTTTGCAGTGGATAAACTGGATACGGATAAAATTCGTGTGGTATTTCAGGGAGCAGACGGTGCTTATTCCCAGGCTGCCATGCATACATATTTTGGAGAAGAGATTGATAGTTTTCATGTAGAAACTTTCCGTGATGCAATGGGGGCTATTGAAGAGGGCAGAGCGGATTTTGCAGTATTGCCGATCGAGAATTCCACAGCAGGCATTGTAAGTGAGATCTATGATCTTTTAGTGGAATATGAGAATTATATTGTAGGTGAGCAGGTAATTCCGATTGCACATTGTCTGCTTGGTGTGCCGGGTACAAAAGTGGAAGATATTGAGATGGTGTATTCCCATCCCCAGTCACTTATGCAGAGCAGCCGTTTTTTACAGGAACATCCAAACTGGAAGCAGATCAGTATGCAGAATAATGCTTTTGCTACACAGAAAGTAGCACAGGATCAGGATAAAAAGCAGGCGGCTATCGCCAGTGCGTTTGCTGGAAAATTGTATGGCTTAGAAGTATTACAGGAAGCCATTCAGAATGATAAAAATAACTCCACCCGTTTTATTATTGTAACGAATCAGAAGATTTTTAAGAAGGATGCGGGAAAGGTCAGTATCTGTTTTGAAGTAGCGCATGAAAGCGGTTCCTTATACCATGCTTTGTCCCATTTTATTTATAATCATCTGAATGTAAGTAAGATTGAATCCCGTCCGATTGAAAGCAGGAATTGGGAGTATCGTTTCTTCCTTGATTTTGAAGGAAACCTTTCTGATTCAGCGGTAAAAAATGCACTTCGAGGGTTAAGAGAAGAGACCATTAATATGAAAATACTCGGTAATTATTAAACCATGAACTACGTTCATAATGTAAACACAGTTTACATAGAAGAATGGCGCGAAAGCCATTCTTCGTAGTAGCCAAAAAGAGGATATTATGAGAGAAAACGAATTACTGATCTATAAAAATTTTGGAGAAGACGGCCAGCTGTTAGAGGATATGGCATGGCTGATGGAACATTATAAAGATGAGTATTACAATGCAGAAGATATTAAGGCGTTGTTATATGAATGTATGCACAGTTTATTGGAAATGGCTGGTGATTTGGGATTTTATGGTAATTTGTGGCATTGTTATCTGGCAAATCTTTTAGTAAACAATGAAAATAGTTACAGCCGTTCCTGCGAGATTACCGGCGCTATTGAAGGAACCTTAAATGACGCAGTATTGCAGGACATTGTAATATTCAAAGAGTTTTATGATTATGATTTTACAGATATGCTTCAGGCTTTGGATGTAAAAGGCTTTGCGTTTATCTTAAATTATGAAGCAAAAGATGGTAAGAGCAAGGTATATAATGCCAGAATCCGTGACCGTATCTGTTCACTGGCTGCTAAGTTTAATGAAAGCCAGTCACCGCAGGAAATGAAGGATAATCTGACAGAGTTTTATCGTGATTATGGTGTGGGTAAATTTGGTCTTCACAAAGCTTTTCGTGTGGTGCATGAGGAAGATGGTGCAAGTATTGTACCGATTCGCAATATTGCGCATGTAACATTGGATGATCTTGTGGGATATGAAATTCCGAAGAAAAAACTGATTGAAAATACGGAAGCGTTTGTCAGTGGTAAAAAAGCAAATAACTGTCTGTTATTTGGTGATGCGGGAACAGGAAAATCTTCCAGCATTAAGGCAATAGCTAATGCATATTATGACAGAGGACTACGTATTATAGAGATTTATAAGCATCAGTTTGGAGATTTGCAGGATGTCATTGCTCAGATTAAGAATCGTCACTACAAATTTATTATTTATATGGACGATTTGAGTTTTGAAGATTTTGAGATTGAATATAAATATTTAAAAGCGGTTATTGAAGGCGGTCTTGAGAAAAAGCCGGATAATGTATTGATTTATGCGACAAGCAACCGCCGTCATTTAATAAGTGAAAGTTTTTCAGATAAAGAGGGCAGAAGAGATGATCTCCATGCGTCAGATACCGTACAGGAAAAACTTTCATTATTTGCAAGATTTGGTGTATCCATTTTCTTCTGTGCGCCGGATAAAAAAGAATTTAATACAATAGTAGAAACTTTAGCACAGCGTTATGGTGTGACCATGCCAAAAGAGGAATTATTATTGGAGGCTAATAAATGGGAGTTATCCCATGGCGGGCTTTCAGGAAGAACGGCACAACAGTTCATTGATTATCTGTTGGGACAGATGTAATTTTTGGGGAAGAGAAGAACAAAAGATATACTGGCAATTTCGGTTGACAGGATGAAGGAAGGTTACAAGAAATGGGCGTAAAAATGTTTGCAGCAATTGATGTGGGCTCCTATATGCTGCATATGAAAATATATGAATTTTTGCCATCCCATATCATGAAGGAAGTGGATTCCATTCGATATGGTATTGACCTGGGAACGGAGACTTTTTCTACAGGAAAATTATCTTCCTCCAAGGTAAATGAATTGTGTAAGGTATTGTGTGACTTTTCGGACATTATGAAATCTTATGGGGTTACGCAATATACTGCATATGGTACAAGTGCAATCAGGGAAACGCAGAATACTCAGATTTTATTGGATTTGATCGAACAGCGTACGGGAATCCGGATAGAGGTATTAAGCAATTCTACGCAGCGTTTTTTAACTTATAAATCAGTTGCATCAACAGGAGAAGACTTTAATACCATTATAGAAAAAGGAACTGCCATTTTGGATATTGGTGGCGGCAGTATTCAGTTTTCCTTGTTTGAACATGATACTTTGGTTGCCACACAGAATATGAAATTAGGCGTACTGCGTTTGCAGGAACGGTTACATGTGTTGGCTTCCGGTTATTCTAAATACGAAACGTTATTGGATGAAATGATCAATTCCCAGTTTGAAGTATTTAAAAAACTGTATTTAAAAGACAGACAGATTGAAAATGTAATTATAGTGGATGATTATGTGTCCGTTCTTTTACAGAATAAAATGCTTGGAAGTAAAGTGGCTGGTTATATTGATCAAAAGGCATTTTTATCTTTCTATGATTCTTTAAAAAATGAGACATTATCTGATAAGAAAAAGAATTACGATTTGGATGAGGCTGGATTAAATAAGATGTATATTTCAGCAGCATTGGTATCAAAGGCAGTAGGTTTAACAGATGCAAAGCTTATCTGGGCACCGGGAATCAGTCTTTGTGATGGGATGGCATATGAGTATGGGGAAAATAAACGTTTACTTAAGCGTACCCATGATTTTGAGGAAGACATCATTGCCTGTGCGAAAAATATAAGTAAACGTTACATGGGCAGCGTAAAGCGTGCAGAGACGCTGGAATCCATAATACTTGCTATTTTTGATGCACTAAAAAAAAGAAGCGGTTTGACGGGAAGAGACCGTTTGCTTCTTCGAATTGCGGCTATCTTACATGATTGTGGAAAATATGTTAGTTTATATAATTTGGCTGACTGCAGTTACAATATTATCATGTCAACGGAGATTATCGGTCTTTCCCATGAGGAAAGAGAAATTGTTGCGAATGTAGTCAAATTCAATCATATGGAATTTGAATCCTATGAAGCAATTGCAAGCAGTCACCTGATTAGTTCACAGCAGTATTTAAGAATTACGAAACTGGCTGCTATTCTAAGGGTTGCCAATGGTCTTGACAGAAGCCATAAGCAGAAATTTAAAAATATTAAAGTAAATATTAAAGATAGAGAGTTTATGATAACGGTTAATACGGATAAGGATATTACATTGGAAATCGGACTTTTGAGGGAACGTGCCCGTTTCTTTGAAGATGTATTCTATTTAAAACCAGTTATTAAGCAGCAGAAAGAAAAGTAAAAGGAAAGGCGGTATTACCGTGAGTGACAAAAAAGTAGGTAGTCCGGAACATTTTTATAACCGGGAACTGAGCTGGATTTTGTTTGATAAACGTGTATTAAGCGAGGCTTGTGACAAACAGATACCGCTGTTTGAACGCCTGAAATTTTTAAGCATTACATCCTCCAATTTGGATGAGTTTTTCATGGTGCGTGTAGCATCATTAAAGGATATGGTAAATGCGGGGTATACAAAAGCAGACATTGCCGGTATGACTCCTAAGGAGCAGCTGGCAGCCATATCAGTAGAAGCACATAACCTGGTTGAACTGCAATACGAGACCTACAATAAGACGATTCTGCCACAACTTAAGACAAATGGACTTAGAATGGTGGGGGCTCATGAAAAACTGACAAAGGAACAGGGTGTATTTGTCGATCGTTATTTTGAAGAAAATGTATACCCGGTTTTAACGCCAATGGCGGTGGATTCATCCAGACCATTTCCGTTGATTCGGAATAAATCTCTTAATATAGGAGCATTATTAAAGAAAAAAGAAGGAAAAGAACAGGAACTGGAATTTGCAACCGTACAGGTACCGAGTGTACTTCCAAGAATTGTGCTTCTTCCCCAAAAGGAAAATACACAGGACGTTATTTTATTAGAAGAAATCATAGAACGAAATATTCATAAATTGTTTTTGAATTATGATATTGTAACAACCTGCCCATTCCGTATTATGCGTAATGCAGACCTTACCATTGAGGAAGAAGAAGCCGCAGATTTGTTAAAAGAAATTGAAAAACAGATTAAAAAGCGTCAGTGGGGACAGGCAATTCGTTTAGAAATTGAAAAGGGAATGGATAAACGTCTGCTTAAGATTATCAGCAGGGAACTGGATATTACAGATGCGGAGATTTATGAGATAGATGGACCTCTGGATTTGACCTTTTTAATGAAGATGTATGGGCTGGAAGGATTTGAGGCTCATAAGAACAAAGCATATACACCACAACCGGTGCCGGAGATGACAGAGGGAAAGAGTATTTTCGATTGTATAAAGAAACAGGATATTCTGATGCATCATCCGTACCAGACTTTTTCACCAGTGGTTAATTTTATTAAAGAAGCATCACAGGATGAAAACGTATTGGCTATTAAACAGACTTTGTACCGTGTCAGTGGTAATTCACCCATTATTAGTGCTTTGGCACAGGCAGCAGAAAATGGCAAGCAGGTTACTGTTTTAGTAGAGTTAAAAGCACGTTTTGATGAAGAAAATAATATTGTCTGGGCTAGAAAATTGGAGCATGCGGGTTGTCATGTGCTCTATGGTTTGGTAGGATTAAAGACACATAGTAAAATAACTCTCGTGGTGCGCAGGGAAGATGACGGAATCAGACGTTATGTGCATCTTGGAACCGGTAATTATAATGATGCTACGGCAAAATTATATACGGATATTGGTTTGTTTACCTGTAAGGAAGAATTTGGTGAAGATGCCACAGCTGTATTTAATATGTTATCCGGTTATTCCGAACCATTGTCATGGAACCGTTTGGGAGTGGCTCCACTTTGGTTAAAAGATCGTTTTATTAAATTGATCAACAGGGAAAAAGAAAATGCAAAGAAAGGATATCCGGCTAAAATCATAGCCAAGATAAATTCTCTTTGCGATAAAGACATTATTGTTGCGTTATATGAGGCATCTGAGGCGGGAGTTAAGATTGATCTTATTGTACGTGGTATTTGTTGCTTGAAAGTTGGGATACCCGGGGTGAGTGAGAATATAACAGTCCGCTCAATAGTAGGAGATTTCTTAGAACATAGCCGTATTTTCTATTTTGAGAATAATGGAAATTCGGAGATATTCTGTGGCAGCGCAGACTGGATGCCACGAAATTTAGAAAGGCGTGTAGAGATTCTGTTTCCAATAGAAGATGCGGTGTTAAAAGAAAAAGTTGCACATATTTTAGAACTGGAATTGCAGGATACGAAAAAAGCGCATATAATGCAAGCAGATGGAACTTATTTAAAGAAGCTTGTAAAAGGCCGCGGAGTAATAAGTTCACAGGCCGAGTTTTGCAAGGAAGCAAAAGCGGATGCCAAAAGGGAAAATTTAAGCAGAATGAAATTTGGATATGGAACCGGCTCATCCAGACGTTTTATACCAAAGACTCATGAGGCTGACTAGATATCTGTACCAAACCAAGGTCTGCGACTGAAGTTTGGAACGAAAGAAGAGACTACAAGGGAATGGAGAAAGAATGAAAGAGTTTGTTTTAGCTTCTGCATCACCACGCAGAAAAGAACTGCTGTCGCAGATTGGGATAAAATTCCGCACTTGTGTAAGTAAAAAAGAAGAGGCGATACTGCGTGATCGTCCCATTAGTATAGTGAAGGATCTTTCTTATACCAAGGCAAGGGATGTATTTGAAAGAGGTAACCGCGATGCGGTTGTAATTGGAGCAGATACAATCGTCGTATATGAAGATAGAGTTTTAGGAAAACCAAAAAATGAAGCAGAAGCATATGATATGATTAATATGCTGCAGGGGAATGTGCATACAGTATATACGGGTGTTAGTATTGTGTGGCGTGATGGAGAAAACACACATGTAAGTGCTTTTTATGCAGAAACAGATGTGGAATTATATTACATGAGTGAAGAGGAAATCAGGAATTATATTTCAACAAATGAACCCTATGACAAAGCTGGCGGATATGCAATTCAGGGATATTTTGCACGCTATGTAAAACAGATTAAGGGAGACTATAATAATGTTGTAGGTCTGCCGATTGGAAAATTGTATCAGATATTAAATAGCCTGAATCTATTATCATAATGTTACAAGGAGGAAAGAATATGCAGGGATATGATGAGGCTGTAGTAAAGTGTTTTTTAAAAAATCAGACACAGTTATTTCCAGAACCAGTAGCGGACAGCTATGAAGAGGCAGAGGCTTTTTTAGAGGAATGTATGGCTGTTGTGGTTAATTCCAAAAAAGAAGTCTGGGAATACTTCGATGAGGAATGTGTGGATATGGAAGGCGCCGATGAGGATGAAATCCTGGAAGCAGAAGAAGTATTCGACGTGGGAGATGGAAGATATCTGATTGTAGAATAGGAAGGTTATGTACATATGAAAAATTTTTTAAATGAGTTTAAGAAATTTATTGCCCGTGGCAATGTAATGGACATGGCAGTTGGCATCATTATTGGAGGTGCATTTACCACGATTGTAAATTCTCTGGTAAATGATATTATTAATCCATTGCTTGGCTTATTTGGCGGTATGAATTTTGATCAGTTACAGTGGAATATTACAGGTGATGTCATTTTGTATTATGGTAAGTTTATCACAGCTATTATTAATTTCTTAATTATGGCGTTGGTAATTTTTATGTTGATTCGTACAATTAATAAGGCGGGTGAAAAATTTTCCAAAAAGGATAATACACCGGCAGCGCCGACAACAAAGAAATGTCCATATTGTAAGAGTGAAATTGCGCTCGACGCAACCAGATGTCCACATTGTACATCACAGTTAACAGAATAATGTTGATAGTCTTGAATGCACTTCCTTTGGGAGTGCATTTTTTTTGTAAAATAGTATTTTTTTTAGTATTTTTATTTGGTTTACACAACTAGGACAAAAAAATGATATTTTAGTCATAAAAATGATGTTTTATATAGGACTATTCTGCTATTCTCAAGAAAACAAAGCAACAAATGTAACAAAGTAAAGAGAGGTTGTCATGGGAAAAGCAGATTGGATGAAAGCATTTTTTAAAAACAAGGATATGGTAAAAGTAGTATCACTTATTGTAGCTGCAATTATCGTAGTGGTAAGTGTATTTGCTATCGCGCCTAAATTTTTTTCTAATGAGGAAGAAAGCATGGAAGTGGTAGTAAATAAAAATGTAATGGAGGAAGAAACACTGCAGGAAGAAGCAATATATGAAGATGATATTGTTTCGAATGATACGCTAGAGTATGTGGCAGCATTTATGGTAACAATTAATCCAAGTTTAAAAATCTATGTAAATGAGGATTCCATTGTTGTAGAAATAGAAGCATTAAATGCAGATGCAGAAACTCTTTTAGAAACATTTAAGTGGGATAATAAATCTCTAGATAAATGTTTTAAAGAGTTATTAAATAAAGCTTACAAAGATGGTTTTCTTCGTGAGGGAGGGACGGTTTCTATCATGGCAGAAAAATATGCAGAAGCAAATGTTTCTTCTATGTTAAAGGATATGGAAGCGTCAGCTTTGTTTGTTTGCAAAGCCAATAAAATTGATATTACAATGGAAACACAGGAAAGTGATTCGGAAGAACTGGCAAGAACTGTGTTACAAGGATCATTAATGGATGATGAACAGGAAAACATTATGGTGTCAAATAGAGTAAATGAAGATGTAATAACAGAAGAACCATTATTAGTATCATTAAGCGGAACAGATGAAAAGAAGGATAATGGAACAACAGGTAATGAAGATAATAACTCTTCTTCTGGAAATACACCTTCAGCAGGACCAGTAGTTACATCAGGATATAAACTTGTTTGGGAAGATAATTTTAATGGAACGCAGTTGAATCGTGATGACTGGAATGTAGAACTTCATGCGCCAGGCTGGGTAAATGCGGAATGGCAGGAATATGTGGACTCAGAAGAAAATATTTACTTAAAAGATGGGAAATTGGTTCTTCAGGCAATCAAGACAACAAAAGATGGAAAAGATTATTATACCTCCGGTCGTGTGAATACACAGAATAAGCATGATTTTAAATATGGTAAATTTGAAGCTAAAATTAAAGTGCCAAGCGGCATGGGATTTTTGCCAGCATTCTGGATGATGCCAACGGACGAGCAGAACTATGGTCAGTGGCCAAAATGTGGTGAAATTGACATCATGGAAGTTATGGGACAGAGTACGGATACTCTTCATGGAACAATTCACTATGGTGATCCTCATGGACAGAAACAAGGTACCTATGTAATTGATGGTTCAAAGGCTGATTTTGCAGAAGATTTCCATGTATATACATGTGAATGGGAACCAGGAAAGATTTCATGGTTTGTAGATGGAGTAAAATTCCATGAAGCAACTGACTGGTATACAAAGAGAGAAGGATTTGATGAAGTTGCATACCCTGCACCTTTTGACCAGCCATTCTATATGATTTTCAATGTAGCTGTTGGTGGATCATGGGTTGGATATCCGGATGAAACAACTGAATTTGGCGATAACGCTCAGATGGTAGTGGATTATGTAAAAGTTTACCAGAAAGATAAATATGATGAAAATGTAGTAAAACCGGCCAAACCGGAAGTGCCGGATTCAGAAATCGGTGCAAATATTCTTGTAAATGGTGAATTTACAAATAAGGAAGTATTTGATGATGGAAAAGACTGGGAGTTCTTAACTGCTAATGGTGGTGAAGGAAATGCGCAGATTGTAGAGGTTGATGGAAATAACGCTTTAAAGATTACAACTACAAATGCCGGTACAGTGGATTACAGTGTTCAGTTAGTACAGGGACCAATTGCTTTAAAACAGGGGAATAAGTATAAGGTAAGTTTTGACGCATGGGCGGATGAAGCAAGAACGATGAAGGCTCTTATTTCTGCTCCAGACTTAAATTATATTCGTTATTGGGGAGATCAGGTTGTTGATCTTACAACATCAAAGCAGCAATTCTCTTATGAATTTGAAATGACAGAAGAAGGAGATGCCAACTCACGTTTTGAAATGACATTTGGTGCGATGGGATCTACAGCAGCTGTTTATATTGATAATGTAAAAGTAGAAAAGACAGATTCTTTTGAAATTGAAGAAGAAGGAAAGACCGTATTACCAGATGGTAATTACATTTATAACAGTGGATTTGATACGGGTTCTGACCGTATGAAATACTGGACTGTTGAAAGTAGTATTTCGGGTGTCAACTATTGTTCTACAAATAATAATGGTGTGAGAGAGTTTAAAGCAGTTGTGCCAAAAACAGTCTCCTCATTAACAGATGTAGTATTAAAACAGGAAGATACTGCTATTTCAGGAGGAAAAGAGTACTTATTTACATTTGATGCTTATGGTGCCGAAACAAAAGCAATTAAAGCAGTTATTTCGCCTATCACATCAGGAAATACAGTAGAGGATTTGATATTTGATGTAAATGTGGATACAGCAAAGAGTGGTTATGAATTTAATTTTACAATGCCGGAAGGCGTTACGGGTGCAGATGTTAAATTCTTAATTGGTGTTGCTGGAACAACGTATATTGATAATGTACGTGTTCAGGAAGATGCTAATATTATAAATGGTGATTTTTCAAATGGAACAGCTGGCTGGGAATTATACGCATATACTCCGGGGGATGTATCCTTTGTGATTGATGAGTTAGATAATGGAAGTGGTTCACAGGCATCGGCTCTTAATATTGCAAAATCAGGTCCTGTAGACTGGCATATCCAGTTAAAACAACCGGTAACATTGGAACAGGGTAAGAAATACAGAATCTCTTTTGATACATGGAGTACCATTGAAAGAAACTTTGTGTTTGCAATCCAGAGAAATGCAGATAAAAAGGGGGATTCGGATTGGATTTCTTATTCTGGTGATATCAATGAAGCAATGAGTACAACAGGTTTTAAGCATTACTCAAAAGAATTTGATATGACTTGGGAAACCGATGATATCGCAGAGGTTAAGTTTACATTAGGTGCAGTTGGCGGAGTGGAAATCAATACACCACATACTGTATTTATTGATAATGTCGTATTAGAAGAAATAGGAACATGTGAAGTGCCGGATGGTTCGGATGGTCCTACAGTAGTAGAAGGTGAGAACATGTTTACCAATCCAAACTTTGATGGTATGGATGGCTGGACTGTTACATGGGATTCACAGTGGGGACCTGGTAATATAGGAGAAGCCTCTGTTACAACAGAAAATAATACACTGGTTTATGATGTTACAAACGTAGGAGCTTATGAGTATAGTGTTCAGTTGAAACAGGAAGGCCTTGATTTTGAAGCTGGTGCAACCTACAGAGCAAGTTTTGATGTATCTTCCACTGTAGCTAGAAATATTAAGTTTGCATTAATGGATGCTGGAAATAATTGGTATGCAGGTAAGGATGTAATTGAGGTTTCATCTGAAATGAGTACAGTATCATTTGAATTTAAACCAGCGGATGGAAAAGATTCCTATGAAGATTTAATCTTCCAGTTATCATTAGGTAAAGTGAATGAAAATACACCAGTATCGACACTTACCTTTGCAAATATGAAACTGGTTAAATTGGAAACACAGGAACCGGAAGCAGCACAGCCTGTAAATGTTACTTTATCCGATATTAGTTTAGTGAAAACAAAAGATGCAAGCGGAAATGCAATTGCAGATGGAAGTAATTTAGCAACTGGAGAATGGGTAGGTGCTGATTCTGTAGAAGATGGAAGCGTAAAATTGACTGTTACAGATCCAAAGACAAATCCATGGGATGTACAGTTACAGCAGTTTGGCATAAACTTGGAAGCAAATTGTGAATATAAGCTGACCTTTAAAGGAAGCGCGGATGCTGCGAAATTGATTCAGGTTGGTTTACAGCAGAATGGCGGCAGTTATACAGTATACAGCCTTATTGAAAATCAAAATATTGCAGCAAGATTGGGAGTAAATGAGCAATCATATACTATTGTATTTACGATGAATGCAAATGGGGATGATAATGCAACATTATTCTTCAATTTAGGTAATGTGACGGATTCTAATGCAGGTTATATCCTTGCCGCGGATGGAAATGCGCAGGAAACACCGGGTGAAGGCGGAGATACACCTGATGCACCAGTTAACCCGGTGGAAGGAAATATGTTTGAGCGAGGCAGTTTCAGTGCTGAAGACACCGCTTATGTTGATGGTGGAACGAATATTTGGGATTTCTGGTCAGCATATGCAGCAGATGGTTCTGCATCTTTAAGTGGTGACACTGTATATGCAGATGGTTGTATGACAGTTTCAATAGCAAATGAAGGCAGCGTAAATTATGGTATACAGTTAAAATATGCGCCTAAATTAACTTTGGAAAATGGTGCAAACTATACATTATCATTTGATGCAACTTCGTCTGTTGCAAGAGGAATCGTATCACAGTTGCAAGATTCTAATTATAATACAGTTGGATGGAACATGAGTAATCTGGCTGCTGGTGAAACCAAGCAGATTACAGTAAGTTTCCAGTATGATGAAGAAACAAGTTCTGATTACAATTTCTGTATTAATATGGGTAAAATGGATGGAGCAGATGTAATTGGTGAGCACACAATTGTATTCGATAACTTTAGCCTTGTAAAAGTATCTGACGCTGAGCCTGCAGCAGTTTCGCTTATGTCACTTCGAAATACTGAAGAAGTTACTGACGAGGTGGTAGAGGAAATAGCAGACGAAGAAGTGACCACAGAGGAAGCTACGAGCGAAGAAGTAACCTCAGAGGAATCTACAACTGAAGAAGAAACAACAGAAGCAACAGCTGAAGAATCCTCAGAAGAAACTTCCACAGAAGATGCCATTGTAGAAACAAAGACAGACGAAGAGGAAGAAGTAAAGGAAGTAACAGAAGATGATGAAAACGTATCATCAGAATCTGTTCAAAATGAATAAGTAAAACCCTACAGAGCAGCTGCCAGTTATAGAAAATGATTGGCGGCTGTTTCTGGGAAATAGAAAATGATAAATGAAATGGAAAGGCATGAGTATGAAAAAGTGGAAAGAATTGCTTACAAATAAAAAAGTCAGTTTTACAATAGTAGCTGCATTACTTGTAATTGTATGCATTTTTGTAGTAATGGCAGTAATGGGTAAAACAGAATCAAATAAAGCAGCAGTAGAGGCAGAAAACAGCACACAGGTATCGGCTGACATTACAGAGGTAGAAACAAACACAGAAGCAGAAGAAAGTGTAGAGATTGAAATGGATCCAGCATACAAGTTAGTATGGGAAGATAATTTTGATGGAACAGAGTTAAATCGTGATGACTGGAATGTTGAACTGCATGATCCAGGCTGGGTAAATGCGGAGTGGCAGGAGTATGTGGACTGCGAAGATAATATCTATGTAAAAGATGGTAATCTGGTAATCCAGCCAATCAAAATGAAAGTGGATCATAAAGATTATTATACATCCGGTCGTGTCAATACACAGAATAAGCATGATTTCTTATATGGACGTTTTGAAGCCAGATTAAAGGTTCCAAGCGGCAAAGGATACCTGCCAGCATTTTGGATGATGCCTACTGATGAAAGTTTCTATGGTCAGTGGCCAAAGTGTGGTGAAATTGACATTATGGAAGTAATGGGACAGAGCACGGATACACTTCATGGAACGTTGCACTTTGGAGAACCACATTCGCAGAAGCAGGGTACCTATATTTTAGAAGATGGTAATTTTGCAGATGAATTTCATGTATTTGCCTGCGAATGGGAACCGGGCGAGATGCGTTTTTATGTTGATAATGAATTGTATTTTACAGAACATGATTGGTTTACCAAGCGTAATGGTTTTGATGAAGTAACATATCCCGCACCATTTGACCAGCCTTTTTATATGATTTTAAATGTGGCAGTAGGCGGCAGCTGGGTGGGGTATCCGGATGCATCAACAGAATTTGGTGAGAATGCCCAGATGGTTGTGGATTATGTCAGAGTATATCAGAAGGATGAATACGATGAGAATGTCTCAGAACCGGTAAAAGAAGTTGTTTTTAAAGAAGCGGATGAAACAGGAAACTATGTAACAAATAGCAAGTTTGAAACAGAAGAAAATTTAGAAGATGATGTAGATTGGAAATTCTTATTGTTCGAAGGCGGCAAGGGAGCAGCATCCATTTCAGATGGAGCGATTCATATTACAACTGATAATGCTGGTTCGGTAGATTACAGTGTTCAGCTGGTACAGCCGAATGTCCCGATGGAAAATGGAGGACAGTATAAATTATCATTTGAGGCATATGCGGATGAAGAAAGAACCATGATTACTAATATTTCTGCACCGGATTTGAATTTTATCCGATATTTGGAAGATCAAAAACTTACTTTGACAACAGAACCGCAGACTTATGAGTATGAGTTTTTCATGATGGGAGATAATGACGCTAATGGTCGTGTGGAATTCAACATGGGATGTCAGGGATCTACAGCATCCATACATATTACGAATGTCAGAGTGGAAAAAATCGGACAGGTAGAGGATATGAGAGAACATTAATTGTAAAATTAAAAGCTAGAAACACCCTACTTTTACCCTTACAATCGTG
>CAZHGE010000027.1:0-29576 GCA_964531805.1 uncultured Lachnospiraceae bacterium | reverse complement strand
GTTAAAGCGATGGATCTCATCGATAAAAAGAATGGTACGCTTACCATACATCCCCTGTAATTCTTTTGCCTTGGCAACAACTTCTTCCATATCCTTTTTTCCTGCTACTGTGGCATTAATCTGCATAAATTCAGAACTTGTAGTTCCTGCAATGACTTTTGCAAGAGTCGTTTTTCCTGTTCCAGGCGGTCCGTAAAAAATAATAGAACTAATCTTATCCGCTTTAATGGCACGGTAAAGCAGCTTATCCTTGCCTAATATATGTTTCTGTCCCACCACTTCATCCAGATTACGTGGACGAAGTCGTGCTGCAAGCGGCGATTCCTTTTCCTTATTTTTACTGCTCATATATTCAAATAAGTCCATATCTGACTCCTAAAATCTTTCAATTTGTAACACTTTCCCTGCGAAAATTCTTTTATTTTTCACAGAATATACCCAGTAAAGATTATAACATATATAAAGCGAAAGGGTAGAAACTTTTACAAATCTCTACCCTGCTTAATCATTTATTTAATTACAACAACGATTTCAGCTGCTTCTCCATTACGAACAGCTTCTGCATCTGCTCCAGTTACACATCCAGTACTTTCAACCGTTCTACCATCTTTATAAGTAACAACGATTTTCTCTACTGCATATTCACCAGGAATGTAATCCTTCTTAACTGCAAACTGATAAGAAACAGAGATATTTCCTAAGAAGCTTGCTTCTACTTTTCCATCTTCCGGAATCAGGTAAGCAGGAAGGATTGGCTGTAATGTAAGAGCTAAAGCACCATCTTTCATAGCAAATGGCTCTTTTCCAAACATCATCAGTGTCCACATCTGTAAAAATTCTGCTGTAGAACCGGAAAGTCTTGCTACGAAGCCTCTGCCATGTGTACGTTCATCCGGATTTGCACTACTTGCAATGAATGAAGAGTTTTCATATACGCTTCTTCCATATACTGCCGGGTCAAGGAATGGAATCGCAGCATTCTTAAAGTCTGCAAAATACTCTTTATATAAACCGGCTTTAATCAGTTCTAAGAGATACTTGTATTCCATATGAAGCCAAATGGATTCATTCTCTAACCAACCCGGTGTGAAGGAACAGCAGCGTCCTACTTCAAATGTAGTCTGTGCCAAAGAAGCATTTACCTTGTACATGGATAACTTTTTATCATACAAATCACTTGCTTTTACATGGTCATATAATGACTTACGGGCATCATCTCCCAGTGGAAGCTTCATGTAACGTACAGCACCTTCTAAGAACAATGGAAGCATGTGCTGTGTAAAGTGTGTCGGCATAACACCATCTTCATCTTCTGTATAATCTGTTACTTCATAATAGAAGTAAGAAGGACAAACATCTCCGCCGAGTGCTACTGCTTTTTTAAGACCAACATTTACGATTTCAAGCCACTCAGCTAATGTATCTGCAAGATCTGCTGCTGCAACAGATACATGTGTTCCACTTACGCCAGCGTAGATCTTTTCTCTATAACTTTCCTTTGCAGTATTTACGCGGTTCCAGAATACCATGGATTCGCCATCTGCAAAGAGTTCGTCTTTCTGCTCGTGGGCAATCACTTTTACTTCCTCATAGAAAGCAGCCATTTCCTCTAACAAAGCAACCTCTTTGTTATACTTTTTAAGCATTTCTACTGTGAAAGTCAAGTTACGTGCCAATTCGCATAATTCGTTTACAGAAGAACCAATCAGTCCTGGAAGACCATTTAATGCGTCATACCAGCCTGGCTTACCGCCTTCCATATCGATACCCATGCCATAAGCATCGAGCGCTGCAAATTTGGTCAGGGATAACATAACCAGTTTTTCTAATAAGGTCGCACGGATAATATTACCAGTTCCGTTCTTGTCACATAACAACAGAACATTTTCGCATCCTTCTTTTGCTTCCAAACCTTCTTCTACAGAACGGTACTGGCGGATACCCTTATCTGTTTTTACATAACGAACCTTTCTTGGGTTAATTCCGGCCTGTGGGCGGAACCATGTATAAGAATCGTTAAATAATAATTCCTCTTCCTTATCAGGGAAAATCTGTAAAAAGCTTTCCACCAAGTCAAGATTATATGTCCAGTGATCAGTCCAGTAACCTTCCTTAAAATCACCATTTACAAGTGGTTCTGCACGGTCAATCATATCAAAGAACAGTTCTTCTCTCTGTTCCTCCGTCAAATCTGTACGGTCTAATAATTTACGGTAAAGGCTCCCTGGTGTGAAATCATATGGTTTGCCATCTTCCATCAGACGGTATGTAATCTTTTCTACACCAAGTGGGTTGCATCCATCCGGCTGTAATAATGAGTAGAAGGACTTGATATTAAAATCTCCTACAAATGGAGCAAAGAAAGTATCACTTCTACGGTTCTGGTTTACATCACGGAAGTTACCATTACCCTGTGAATAAAATTCAGGGAGCATTGCAAAGAAGTTGTAGTCACGTTCCAAATCGCCATGCTTTCTGGAATATACATAAAATACTTTGTTCTTACCTAATTTAACAGGAAGACCACCACGCAATACGTTATCTAAGAATGTGTAGCGGCAGTATTCATCGAATACAGGATCCGCTGTCTTAGTTGCCATATTGTTACCCACTTCTTCTGTTAATTCATGAGCAAGTGCTAATTTTCCTTCGAAGAATGCAGTATCTAACTTCTGATCTAAGAATACAGAAAGAACCTCCTGGCTTTCTACCTGTCCGATCATTTCATAAATGGTTACGCTTTCACCAGCTGCCAGTTTCTTAGAAACACCAAAGAAACTACATGGAACAATATTGTTTGTATGCTGCTCGTAAGCATTTACGCCCGCAAGACCTTCTTCAAAGAATACAACTGGTTTTACCAGGGAAGGATCATAACCAAAAATTGCTTCCGGATCTGCTACTGGAGTAAGCTTTGTACCATCATCTAATACCGCATAAGAGAAGTTACCGCCTTCTATTGCTTCTACTGACGCTGAGTCTTCAATGCTGGCACGTACACGATAGTATGCCGCACCTTCTTTTGTCCGCTCTGCCTGCATCCATGCTTTTGCTGTCTGCATGATTTCTGTACAGTGGGAAAGGCTTACACCAAATGGAATCAATGCCGGCATACCATCCAATACTTCAATATCTGCTGCCGCATCAGTCGTATTGGTAATGGTTACCTTTCTTACCAGGGCGCCAACGCGTTCCCCTGGTAATGTAGAATAAGAAACCTCTGTACGAAGTCCTAACTTACTATTTTCTTCTGCAATTTCCAAACTGTTTTTATAGATGTCCATGCTGTGTGCTTCATTTTCATCCATAAAAGCTTCTGCAAATACGCCATCTTTTTTAATAAATGTACGGAAACCGGTTACTTTTACATTCTGATAAGCTGTATGTGCCGGATAAAACTGCATAATGGCTTTATCCTTATTTTCCACACCAAAGCTGACAACCCCCTGTCCACGGTTTACATAATAGCACCAAATCGGAATACCACGGATGCCGCTGATACCCGGAAGGAAGCTTGCAAAAGTTGCTTTTTTTCCATAATTGTCAATATGATAACTACATGTTTTCATGATATGTCAATCTCCTTATCTTAGCGTGCGATCAGATCAATGTCTACGATCTGTGTTTCATTTGCCATCTTCTGTACTTCTGCTAATGGAATACGGCTGGAAGCAGCATCAATTGCATTGCCATTTACTTTAATTGCACCAATCTTGTACTGATCAAAGTCAAGTTTATCTGCATTATGATACTGAATTACAAAGTCTTTTCCAGCAAACTGTAAGTTAAGGGATGCATCCCCGTTTTCATCAAACTGTTCTTTTAACAACTTAGGATCAAATAATAAATCACCCATATCACCGCGTACACCAAACATCTGTGTAATAACGGTCATCATCAGCCAGCTTGCTGCACCTGTTAAGTAGTTGTACATACCACGGCCACGATCGTTGAAGTATTCAGGAATACCTGGATAAATCTTGCTTACACTAAGATCTGTGGACTGTTTATAAAGAGTATGTAATGCTTTATAACCTTCTTTGATGAAGCCCTGCTTGTAAAGAGCGTTACCATACATAGTGGTCATATGGGAGAATACCGCTCCGTTTTCTTTATGTCCGAATGCAAAACCAAATGCACGTCCGAAATCCTTCTTTACTTCTTTGAAGTCTGAGTTTAAGCGATAACCACCAATCTTTTCTTCGTAAAGATATTTGTCTGCTGCTTTTACAATGTCCGCTGTCTGCTCTTTTGTAGCAGTTCCTGACATAACGGTAAATACCTGACCGGTTAACATCATTCGAGCGCCATCTTCTGTTAAGCCTTCTACTTTTCTGGCATTGTCATCGTAATAACTGTTGAACCATCCACCTTCCTGGGTATCAATCCATTCCGTCTTACGGATATGTTCACGAATCCATGAAGCCATTGCTCTTAAACACTCTGCTGCTTTCTTTACATCAATTTCTGTTTTGTCACCGGATACCTTTGGATATACGGACTGGCAGTATGCTTTCAAGAGTTCTGTTTTCTTTTCAATGCTGTCATAAACAGATGCATCTTCACAGAATAATACTTCTAATTCTTTTGCAACTGTAACCGCTTTCATACCTTCTTTTTCAGAAAGTGCCTCAATCAAGTCTGCAAGGGTGTCCATGTTCTGTGAATATGCTGCTGTAAAGGCAACACTTTCACCCTTGTGCTCTGCCATATCCAAAGCATCGTTCCAGTCAGCACCACGAAGTCTCATGTGGTTGTGTTCTCCAACTTCATAGAATGCTGTCAGGTTCTGAATCAGGATATGCTCTAATAATGTTCCTTTGTATACATTACCATTTGCATCTTTTAATAAAGGCGCATCTTCTTTGCTGAAGGAATCATCTGTTGCCGTTCCTCGCATTTCCTGTCTGTCTTTGAAATAGTTATTTTCATTTAAAAGAACAGCGAGGTCTCCTGTCTGGTCAATATAGAATTTTGTAGTAAGTAATGGCCAGAAACCATGATCCATCCAAACACGTGTGATGTTATTACGGTCTGCGATGAATTCACCCTGTTTTGAACCGATGATAGTAGCGTTACTTCCGTCCATACGAACGCCGCCATAATTGTCAATTAACATCTGGCGTACACCGTCCGGGTTCATAATAAGAAGCGCCAGACAATCCTGCCATAAGTCACGCCATCCTCTTCCACCTTTACCATAGTCATGGTGTGGTAAGAAAGAACAGCCATATATTCTTCTTAAGATTGGCTGGAAGTTTACCCAGAACATAAAGTCGTCAAAATCAGCGTCACTTGTATGATAAGATACGTTGACTTTTGATAACCAGTACTCCTTGGTCTTAGCCAATTCATTTTCTACTGCTTCACTTGTGCGAAGGACATTGTTTACCTTTGTAGTGTCTTCTAAGTCTTTTTCCACACCGATACGGATAATATAAGAAGCTTCTCCACCTGCTGGAATTGTCACTGGTGCAAATTTGATTGCACCGATTGCTTCATATCCTGCATATTCTTTACCGCCAGCTTCGTAAGGAGCATTTTCTACGATAGTCTGTGGCTGATAATAACTTCCGCCTTCGCCTGTATAATCTTCTACAACCGGACAGAATCCTACTGGTTTTTCACCATTGCCTGCTAATCCCGTTACAAAATAAGTAAGATCATTTACCTGATGACCTCTTTCGTCAAAGGATAAAGTAGGTTTTACAAATACACCTTCATCAGTTGTATAAATGCGATGAAGTAAACTGGTTACATGTCTATGGTCACGAAGGTTATCGGCACTTCTTCCGTAAACCGGAACTGCTGCTACTGGTGTTAATGTGATGCTGTCCCTTCCTTCGTTGCATAACTGTACATACATACATTCTGCATTTTCATCTGAAATTGGAACAAAACTTGTAATCTTAGCAACAAGACCTGTATTGCCAAGACTTCTTTCCAAAGTCTGCCACATAAGACCGGCTGTAATGCTGCTCTTTTCCTGTTCCTTTGTAAAACGCTGTGATTCTGCTTTTGCGGATGCACCTGCTGCGGAATAAAAACTTCCATCTTCTAAGATGCACCAGAAATTTCTGCTTACTTTTGATTCCATCAGATCTTCCACACTTGCAGGCTGCATCAAAAAGGCATTCTGATTCACCTTTAAGTCACCTCCGAGTGTCGGTGTAACGGCTCCCTTTAAACCATTTTCACCTGCTACTGGAAAATAAAGATATCCTGTGTTTTCGGGACACTCCATTGTAAATGTACCCTTACGATCGAGAAACTGATAACCACTCATTGTTCTTACCTCCCACATTTGGTTTTAATTGTTTCTATGATGTGATCATTTCGCAGAATTTTCTTTTTTTACTCTTTTACAATTTTTGCTTGTAAAAATCGTCCCCTTGTTAAATTGCTTTTCCCTTGTTTTTCCCTGTAAAAATCTTTTTCACATGATGCTGCTTTAGGGCAACACCTTGTATTTCCCTGTTTTATCTGTCCCTATAACCGAAAGCACTTTCTGATATTATTGTACTTACCGATTACCAGTACTGTTTCTTCTCCTGAAAAACAATACTCCGGACCAATTTCAGAATTCAGTTGTCCATTTTTCTTAACGGCAACAATATTTAACTGAAACTGCTTGCGGATGTCTATTCCCTGTACCGTCTTACCAAGCCAGTGTGCCGGTACATCTATCTCAAAGATTGCATTATCCTTATCTAACCGGATATAGTCCAATACATGATCGGAACCATACCGGATTGCCGTCCAAATGGCAAACTGTCTTTCCGGATATACAATCTGATCCGCCCCATTCTTTAAAAGGAACTTTTCATGAACATCGTTAGATGCTCTTGCTACCACCAGTTTCGCTCCCAGTTCTTTTAATAGGGACGTCGTTACCAGTGAATGTTGAAAATCATTATCTATCGTTACAATACATACATCAAAATTATTAACACCGAGTGAACGCATAAAGGCTTCATCGGTCGTATCCCCTATCTGTGCATTCCTCACATAAGGCAATACACTCTGTACGCGTTCCTCATCATGGTCAATCGCTAATACCTCATGATTCATCTCATCCAGCTTCTTTGCCACATGACTTCCGAATCTTCCCAGCCCGATTAATAAAATAGATTTCATATTCTGTTATGCCTCCGGTCATAAATAGTTATGATAGAATTCCCTGTTTTTATCATTAACTTCTATCCCACAATTACCCGTTCTTCCGGATATTGTGAAATAAATGCTTTCTTTTCTGTTATAATAGCAAAAATCAACGTCAATCCACCCACACGTCCTAAAAACATAAGCAGGATTAAAATAATTTTAGAAATGATACTCAGACTGCCTGTAATTCCCAGTGAAACACCCACTGTTGCAAGCCCTGAAGTCACCTCATACAATGCCGTCATAAATGGAATCTGCTCTACGCCTGCTATAATCAGCGTTCCTACAGAGCATAAACTAAGATACAACATAAAAATGGCAACGGCATTGCTGATAGAATCCGGAGATATCCTTCTTCCAAAGCACTGAGTATCCTCTCTTTTACGAAACACTGCAATCGCAGCCAAAATAAGTACCGCCATGGTTGTCATCTTAAAACCACCTGCGGTTGATCCTGATGCACCACCAATCAGCATACAGATTACCATCACAAACTGCCCTGGCTCACTGATCATGCTCAAATCTACTGTGTTGAACCCCGCTGTACGTAATGTTACAGACTGGAATAATGATGCCCAAATCTTGTCTCCAACGGATAAAAAGGCCCATTTCGCATTCGTAAATTCTGTTAAGAAGAAATAAACTGCTGGTACAAAAACAAGAATGACCGACATCGTCAATACAATCTTAGTCTGTAAACGATATTTATGTATCTTGAATTTGTGCGCTACCACATCACGCCAGCTTAAAAAACCAAATCCGCCAATCAAAATTAACAACATAATTACAATATTCACTAATGGATCCCCTACATAACCCATAAGAGAAGATCCATTTTTCGTTCCCATCAAATCAAATCCAGCATTACAAAATGCGGAAATGGAATGGAACACGGAATACCATATGCCCTTTAATGGACCAAACTGTGGAATAAACCGGATTGCTAATAAAACGGCACCGATTAACTCAATTAAAAACACGCCTCTAAGCATAAAGCCCGTCGTCTTTACGATACCGCCTACCTGTGGTGCTGCAATTGCTTCCTGCATGGTACTGCGCTGCATGAGCCCAATCTTTTTACCCGAAAAAAGAGAGATTGCCATAGCAATCGTTACTACTCCCATACCACCAATCTGGATTAGAATAAGTATCACAGTCTGTCCAAATATGGACCAATACTCGCCTGTATTATAAATAACCAATCCGGTTACACAGGTGGCACTTGTTGCAGTAAATAATGCATTAATAAACGGAGTTCTGACACCAGCCTGCGAAGCAACTGGCAATGTTAATAAAATGCTCCCCAATAATATAACTAATAAGAACCCTCCAATAATAATATGGAAAGGATTTATATATCGATTTACTCTTTTTAATTTCATATAGAATGTTTACTCCGGAATATAAACAATACTTGGTGTTATTATACCTTATTTTCTTTCAATTTGCACTGTTAAATTGACGAGTTCTTGTTCAATATTCGCCAAAATAATATTTTGATACTTTATTGCTTTTTTATAAAACGTTTTCCAAAACAAATCATTATAACGAAAGAGCCATGTGGAAATTTATCCAGATTTTCCACATAGCTCTTTTGTTTAAATAAATTGATTCTTTTCTTTATTATAATGATAATCAATGGATGCCAGTTTATCCGCAATCTCTTGACCATCCACATCTAAATCATCACACAATGCTTCAAACGATGAATAATAATCACGAAGTTTTAAATTGATAAAACTAAGCAGCATCACAGGATCTTTTGGAATCATGCTTTATTCTCCTTTTGTCTCATATTGCGCAAAATAGTTTTCTCTTACTTGCAGACTGCTATCAGAGAATCTTCTGATAAATCAATCAAAATCGTATCTCCAGCACCTACTGCATCGGATAAAATCAACTTCGCCGCAAGCGTCTCTACATATTTTTGAATGTAGCGTTTTAATGGTCTTGCTCCATATACAGGATCATATCCATTATCCACAATAAACTGCTGTGCTGCCTCTGTCAACTCAATCTGTAATTCTCTGTCTGACAAACGATTATTTAAATCATCCACAATCAGATGAATAATACCTCCAATATCATTCTTAGTCAGCGGTTTGAACAAAATCATCTCATCCAGACGATTTAAAAATTCCGGACGGAAATGTGCCCTTAGTTCATTCATAACCATCGCTTCTGCATCTGCACTGATATTTCCCTGTTCATCAATACCTTCCAACAGATATCCTGCACCTATATTGGAAGTCATAATCAAAATGGTATTCTTAAAGTCCACCGTTCTTCCCTGAGAATCTGTAATGCGCCCGTCATCCAATACCTGTAACAATACGTTAAACACATCTGGATGCGCCTTTTCGATCTCATCAAATAAGACAACAGAATATGGCTTACGTCTGACCGCTTCAGTCAGTTGACCACCTTCTTCATAACCTACATATCCGGGAGGTGCTCCTATCAAACGGGATACGGAGTATTTCTCCATATATTCGCTCATATCGATGCGGACCATATTGCTCTCATCATCAAATAATGATGCAGCAAGTGCCTTGGCAAGTTCTGTCTTACCAACACCGGTTGGCCCCAGGAAT
This sequence comes from uncultured Lachnospiraceae bacterium, assembly GCA_964531805.1. GTDB lineage: Bacteria > Bacillota > Clostridia > Lachnospirales > Lachnospiraceae > RGIG8767. The sequence continues at coordinate 19,818 of CAZHGE010000027.1, read as the reverse complement.
AAGAATGACCCGATTGGTTTACCTGGATCTTTAATGCCTGCCTTAGAACGGATAATAGCTTCTGATACCTTTGTGACACCCTCATCCTGTCCAATTACACGCTTGTGTAATTCTTCATCCAAGTGTAAGGTTTTATTTCGTTCGCTTTCTGTCAATTTACTGATTGGAATACCGGTCCATCGGGAAATAATTTTAGCAATCTCTTCCTCTGATACACTCTCATGCACCAGTGTCATTTCCTTTTCCTTAACCTGGTCTTCCTCTATCTCTAATTGTTTCTTTAAAGAAGGCAGTCTGCCATAACTTAATTCTGCCGCTTTCTCATAATCACCTTCTCTTTGGGCAATCTGAATATCCATATTCATCTGCTCAATTTCTTCACGCAGTTTGCTCAGACGTTCTACACTTGTCTTTTCATTGTCCCACTGTGCTTTTCGGTTCTCAAACTCTTCTTTTAACTCTGCCAGTTCTTTCTGTAAAGACACCAATCTATCTTGACTCAATCGGTCATCTTCTTTTTTCAAAGCCGTCTCTTCAATCTCCATCTGCATTATACGGCGCTGTAACTCATCCAGTTCCGTAGGCATGGAATCTAATTCCGTCTTAATCAAAGCACATGCTTCGTCTACCAGATCAATAGCCTTATCCGGCAAAAAACGATCCGAAATATAACGATGTGATAAAGTAGCCGCACTAACCAGCGCATTATCCATTATTTTCACACCATGATAAACTTCATACCGTTCTTTTAATCCACGCAGAATGGAAATGGTATCTTCTACCGTAGGTTCCGCTACCATAACCGGCTGGAAACGTCTCTCCAATGCAGCATCTTTTTCAATATACTGACGATATTCGTCCAAAGTAGTAGCACCAATACAATGCAGTTCACCTCTGGCAAGAAGCGGTTTTAACATATTCCCCGCATCCAATGCGCCATCCGTTTTCCCGGCTCCTACTATAGTATGCAACTCGTCTATAAATAGAATAATCTGTCCATCGCTGTTTTTGACATCATCCAACACCGCTTTTAAACGTTCTTCAAACTCACCACGGTATTTTGCGCCAGCAACCAAAGCTCCCATATCCAGGGCAAATAATTTTTTATCCTTTAATCCCTGTGGCACATCTCCACGCACGATACGCTGGGCAAGCCCTTCGACTACTGCCGTCTTACCTACACCTGGTTCTCCAATCAGTACCGGATTATTTTTCGTCTTACGGCTTAAAATACGAATAATATTACGAATCTCACTGTCTCGACCGATAACGGGATCTAATTTCTGATTTTTGGCTTTTTCCACAAGATCCTGTCCATATTTTTCAAGAGTATCATAAGTTGCCTCTGGATTATCACTGGTCACTTTCTGATTACCGCGCACAGTAGAAAGAGCCTGTAAAAAGCGTTCTCTCGTAATCCCATATTCACGGAAAATCTCTTTTACTTCCTTATTAGGCTGACGGATCAGAGACAAAAACAAATGTTCAACGGATACATATTCATCCCCCATCTGCTTTGCTTCATCTTCCGCATGAATGAGTGCTGTATTCAGATCCTTTCCTACATAAACCTGCCCTCCCTGCACTTTTACGCGTTTATTTAACGCCTGTTCACAGCGGTCCATAAAATAGGGCAGCTGAATCTCCATTTTCTCAATCAATTTGGCAATCAAACTGTCTTCGATGGTAAGCAGTCCATACAACAAATGTTCCTGCTCAATCTCCTGATTACCATATTCGTATGCCAGTTTCTCGCAGCGTTCCACTGCCTGCATTGACTTTTGTGTAAATTTCGAAATATTCATAAGCACTCCTCTCTGCGGCTCCCCCTGCCGCTTACCTGTAACAGCTATTTCTTCTGTTTTGCACTCTTGTTTTATCTGTTCTACACAAACTATAACACTTTTCTATTTTTATTCAATCAAATATTTATAACTAATTTCTTAAAGATCTATAAACTTCCACAAATTAATAATATGTTTACCGTTTCTCAGTCTGCTTTTCTCCTTCTACGGCAACTGTATCATTCCCTTTTCTTCATCTGCATCCAATACCTCATACTCAGCCTTACCTTCCCCTGTATATTCCGGTGAAATCTTTGTATGAATGTAAAATCCATGCAGTCCGGCTTTGTGGGCGCCGCCAATATCACAAGTCTCATCATTCCCAACCATCAGACAATCCTCTGCCGCAAAGCCACATTCTGTAAGCATTGCGTTGAAAAATGCCGGATTGGGTTTTTTCACTCCTTTATCGGATGAAATAAAAATACGGTCAAAATATTTTTCTATATCTAATTTCTGTAATTCCGGTGCCGTAAATACGCGCTGGGCATTTGATAAAAGAACAATCTTTTTACCTTCCTTTTTCAAATTCTCCAGCATGGATACTGTCCATGGATACAGACGAATGTATTCAGTGGATGTTTCCCTGAACAAGCGGCATATTTCTACCACAGTCTCATCATCCACCGATACATCCTGTAATGTAAACATCTTTTTAAAAACAGGCTCAATCAGTATCTCATCCGCTTCCTTCTGTGCCTCACTTACCAATAATTGATAGGTTTTCCGCATTTTGGCCGGGGTATACACTGCACCGCGCTTTTTATATGCAGCAACCATCTTTCTCCATAACTTTAAATTCCCTTCATCCGTATGGATATCCACTAAAGTTCCATACAAATCGAATATGTAATTTTGATATTTCATTTTTTTCCTCTTTTCTCTACCCTTTTCCCTGTGAAATCGTACCGGTTCATCCATATTTTGAAATGGAAAACTGGTTTCCTTCCATCACTTGAAATGATATACTATAAAGTAGTTTCTGTAAAACAAAAAAACAAAGGAGAAATTTCTATGCAGACGGTAACTCTTGGAACCACCGGCATAACGGTAAATAAGAACGGCTTTGGTGCATTGCCCATCCAACGCATTTCGAATGAAGATGCAGTTTTACTTATCCGAAAAGCCTTTCATGCAGGCATAACCTTTTTTGATACTGCAAGATTTTATACAGACAGCGAATGTAAATTAGGCGAAGCATTGGAAGGTATCCGTGATCAGGTATATATTGCTACCAAAACTGGTGCCACAACAGCAGATTCCTTTTGGCAAGATTTAGAAACCTCATTAAACAACCTGAAAACGGACTATGTTGACCTTTATCAATTCCACAATCCTGCCTTTTGTCCCAAACCAGGCGATGGAAGCGGCTTATATGAAGCCATGCTCCGGGCGAAAGAAGAAGGAAAGGTCCGTCACATCGGCATTACCAACCACAGACTTTCCGTTGCCGAAGAAGCCATTGAATCAGGACTTTACGAAACTTTGCAGTTCCCATTCTGTTATCTGAGTGGTGACAAAGAACTTTCTCTCGTCAACAAATGTAAAGAAAAAAACATGGGTTTTATTGCCATGAAAGCACTCTCCGGAGGATTGATTACCAATTCTGCGGCAGCTTACGCTTTCCTTGCCCAATATGATAATGTACTGCCAATCTGGGGTGTACAAAGAGAAAAAGAATTAGATGAGTTTATTTCCTATATAGATAATCCACCGTGCATGACATCTGAACTGGATTCTTTTATTGCAAAAGAAAGGGAAGAATTAAGTGGCGAATTCTGCCGTGGCTGTGGTTACTGTATGCCTTGTCCCGCAGGCATCGAGATCAATAACTGTGCCCGCATGTCCCTGCTTCTGCGCCGTTCTCCAGCAGAACTGCAATTAACCGAAGAAGTACAGGCAAAGATGAAAAAGATTGAAGACTGTTTACACTGCGGCAAATGCAAGAGTAAATGCCCATATGAATTAGACACCCCGGCACTGCTCGCACGTAACTACGAGGACTACAAACAGGTGCTGGCTGGGAAAGTAAGCGTGAAATAAGAAACATAAAAATAAATGGACGATTGATTAAGTGGCCTTTTAAAAACGTCAGAACTTAACGAGGTCTTTTCGAGTTTAGTTCTGTTACGTTTTTAATTGAGCGAAAGCGCGTCACGTATCAACGTCCATTTATTTTATTATATCAGTCCGACACCTTCATAGCCCGCATTGCGTTAAGAATCGCAATAAATGCCACGCCCACATCTGCAAATACAGCTGCCCACATGGAAGCATACCCCAGTGCAGCTAAAATCAATACTAAGAACTTAATTCCCAGTGCCATTACAATATTCTGATGTACAATTCCCAATGTTTTCTTGGAAATATCCATTGCTTTTACAATTTTCCCCGGTTCATCCGTCATGATAACAATATCCGCCGCCTCAATGGCTGCATCCGAACCAAGCCCACCCATTGCAATTCCAATATCGGCTCTTGCTAAAACAGGGGCATCATTGATGCCATCCCCTACAAATATCAGTTTACCATTTTCACCTTTCTGGGCAAAGAGTTTTTCTACAATTGTTACTTTATCTGCTGGCAAGAGTTCTGCCTGATACTCTGTAATACCCAAACTACTCGCCACATGGGCAGCCGCTTCTTTTCTGTCTCCAGTCAGCATTACAATCCGGTTTACACCGTTTTTCTTAAGACCTCTGATACAGGCTTTTGCATCCGGCTTTTCTTCATCCATGACTAACAGATACCCCAAACATCTGCCATCTGTTGCAGTATAGACTACAGTTCCAACTGGCTCTACCTCAGGTATGTTAACACCAATCTGACGCATTAATTTATCATTACCCACATAATAAGTGGTTCCATCCACTACTGCTTTTACACCAAAACCGGCAATTTCTTCAGCAGATTCCAGACGGTTCGTATCAATTTCTTTTCCATACCTGTTTTTAATCGAAATAGAAATCGGATGATTGGAATAGTTTTCTGCAAGTGCCGTAATTTCTAACAACGCTTCTTCAGTTATGTCAGCTGATAACGGCTTAATTTCTTTTACAGCAAAATTTCCCTTCGTCAGAGTACCCGTTTTATCCATTACCACAATTTCGGTTTTAGCAAGCTGCTCTAAATAAGTACTTCCTTTTACCAGGATGCCTGCCTTGCTCGCGCCACCAAGTCCTCCAAAGAAGCTAAGTGGAATACTAATAACGAGTGCGCATGGGCAGCTGATTACCAAAAAGGACAGAGCCCGATACACCCAAACCGAAAATGACTGGTGCAATAAAATCGGTGGTAAAACTGCAAGAAGTGCTGCTGCGATTACCACGCCAGGCGTATAATACTTTGCAAACCGTGTAATAAAGTTTTCCGTTTCTGCTTTCTTAGATGTTGCATTTTCTACAAGATCTAATATTTTTGTAACTGTTGACTCAGCAAAAGTCTTTGTTACTCTAATCTGAAGCACACCTGTTAAATTAATACAACCGCTGATTACAAGATCCCCTTCCTGCGCTTCGCGGGGCATACTTTCTCCCGTTAATGCCATCGTATCCAATGTGGTGCTTCCCTTCTCCACAATACCATCCAAAGGAATACGCTCACCCGGTTTTACTACAATCAATTCATCAATTGCCACTTCCTCCGGCGATACCATCTGTTCTTCACCCTCACGAAGTACATTGGCATAATCCGGCCGGATATTCATAAGTTCCTTTATGGACTTGCGGGAATTATTGACTGCATAGGACTGGAACCATTCGCCTACCTGATAAAACAGCATTACGGCAACCGCCTCGTGATACTCTCCAACAAACAAGGCTCCCACTGTTGCAATCAACATTAAAAAATTTTCGTCAAAGATTTGTCCTTTGGCAATATTTGTACACGCTTTTTTTACTACATCACCGCCAATGATAAAATAAGCAATTAAAAATAACAGCAAATCTATATAATATTTTCCAAATATCGGTAACATATGACTCAGTAGGATTGCTGCCACAAACACAACTGCGCCAATGATAATTTTCCTAAGTCGTTTCTTCAATTTTTTAGTCATGATACTTCTCCTTGATGATTTTTTTCTTGGTTGGGAATCTCCTATACAAGAAAAACCGCGAAAGGAACCTGTTCCTTCCGCGGCACGTTTCCTTTATTTTTCGATTACTTCTACGTCCGGTTCATATTTTTTCACAATTTTTTTCACTTCTGCGGTAAGGGATGCTGCCTTGTCATCCTCCACATCCACCACTAATTTCTGTGTTAAAAGAGTACATGTGCTTTTCTTTACCCCGTCTAATTTACCAACTGCCTCTTCAATCTTACCAGCGCAGTGTGCACAGTCTAAATCCTCTAAAATGTAAGTTTTAATCATGTTAATTACCTCTCTTTCCGTCATTTGATATTATTTTACCGGTTCTCCGGTTGTTTCTTATCTATATTTCCTAGCGCTATCCTATTCCTGAATATGCTCCAGTCCCATGTCCAAAATTCCAGCAATATGATCATCCGCCAGTGAATAAAAAATTGTCTTACCCTCTCTGCGGTTCTTCACCAGATCCATCTGCTTTAATACTCTGAGTTGATGGGAAATCGCTGACTGTGTCATAGAAAGACTCTCTGCAATATCACAAACGCACATCTCACTGACACGAAGCACATATAATATCTTGATTCTGGTCGTGTCTCCAAACACCTTAAAGAAATCCGCCAGATCATATAAATCTTCTTCTACTGGAATCTGTGTCTCCACCTGATGAACCAATTCACCATGACAATGCTTCTCGCTGCAGCTCTCTGCATGTTCTTTGGTAATGTCACGTTTCATTCTCCAGCCTCCCTTTCTTCTATTCTGTTATCCATTTGAACTCCTCACATAGAAAGTGATACCCATGTCTATATATGAATAACTGTTCATATGTTCATGATAGCATTTTTTATACACATGTCAAGAGAAAAATAAAAATAGAGTAAGAAAATACCAGAAATACCTTGAACATATCTCGTAATTATCTTACTCCACTTTACAAGTTGAATTTTTACCTTCATTCACCTTTGCACTATTCACAATTTTAAACTCTCATTTTACTGTTCTTTATCATCTTTACAAACCTGCATCTTGGTTTTTATTAAATTCTTTACCTCATTTGGTATTTCTAACTTATCGATATCTACAAAGGTTATCAATAAATCATTCAAATCCCTGGAATGCTCTAACTGTCTTGATAACTTGTTAATCATCTCACTTGCATTTTCACCCATAAAATCAACCTCCATTTTATCACCCCTTTGCTATAGAATATATATCTCTATGAATACAAAGAAAAAAGACAACTTTGTGATACAGAATGTAACACAAAGCTGCCTTAATTGCAATAACAGTATTCCCTTCAAATTAGTATGAAATCACACCAAACTGTGCCAATGTATAGAATACTAAGATAATTACCAGGAAAACCGGTGCGATGTATTTAATCATAGCACGGAAAATTTGTAATCTTGGGAATTTTTCTCCGTTTTTTGTCACTTCTTCTTCGATGGTCTTTGTACCAGCTACCCAGCCAATCAAAATACAGGTTGCAAGAGCAACTATTGGCATTATTACACTGTTAGAAATATAATCAAAGAATGTTAAGAAGTCCATTCCAATCAGTTTAATATTTGCCCAAATACCATGACCTAACGAAGATGGAACACCTAATAATAAACTAATACCTGCTACCGTAAGTACTGCTGGAACTCTCTTCATCTTAAACTTATCCATAAAAATGGATGTAATCGCTTCCATTAAGGAAATAGAACTTGTTAAGGCTGCTACTAGTACCAAAACAAAGAAAGCCGCCCCAATAAACTGTCCAAATGGCATTGCATCAAATACTTTTGGAAGGGTAACAAACATCAGTCCGGCACCGCCACTCTTAAGTCCTTCTTCTCCACTGAATATATAAACTGCCGGCACAATCATAAAACCGGACAATAAAGCAATTGCGGTATCAAAGATTTCAATATGGTTAACAGATTTTGATAAATTCACATCGTCCTTAACATAGGAACCATAGGAAATCATGATACCCATTGCAATACTCATAGAATAGAATAACTGTCCCATTGCCGCACATACAGTTTTAATCGAAAACTTTGAAAAATCAGGTAATAAGTAATATTTCATACCTTCACCTGCTCCTGGAATCGTTGCAACGAAAATACATACACCGATGGATATCAATACTAACACAGGCATTAAAACTGAACTTACTTTTTCAATTCCTTTTTCCACACCTCCAAGTACAATCACGGTTGTAAGTATAAGGAAAATCGCAAAATATACGATTGGTGAAGTGGTCTGGCTTACAAAACCACCAAAGAAAGTATCCTCTGCTGCACTTCTTCCCTGTCCTGACAAGAAAGTCGTCATATACTTAATTACCCATCCACCAATAACACTATAATATGGCAGGATAATGATTGGCACGATTGCTGCCAAATATCCTAAAAATCCAAAACGTTTATCAAACTGCTTATAAGCATGGATACAACTTACTTTTGTCTTACGGCCAATTGCTAATTCCATCATCAACAATGAGAAACCAAAGGTTACTACTAAAATCAAATATACTAATAAAAAAATACCACCGCCATACTGCGCTGCAAGATATGGGAAGCGCCAAATATTTCCTAAACCGACTGCACTTCCGGCTGCTGCCAGTACAAAGCCCAGTCCACTGCTAAAACTACCTCTTTTGTTTTCGCTCATAATTTTTCACTTTCTTTCTTGAAATTTCACAATATTTTTCTATGTTATAATATCTGCCTTCAATTGTCAATTTCCCGCTTCCATTTTCGCAAAAAAGCCGCCATGCTGCTATAACATACATGACGGTTTTACATCTTATTACTAGATAGGTTCCTTTATTCCACAGACACTACTTCATAATCCTGGTCTTCGATTACTTTCTTTAATTCCTCATTGGAAATCTCTGCACTCAATGTCACAACAGCAGTACCTGCTTCATGACTTACTACAGCTTCTGTTACCTGTTCTAATGCTTCTAATGTTTTTTTCACTCTTGCTTCACAGTGTCCGCACATCATACCATTGATTTTCATTGTTTTTGTCATTGCCAATTCCTCCCTTGTATCACTTTGTTTTTCATTATCTTTCATTTCTTCCATCTTGTCCACGGAAAAACTATTTTTAATCCTTTTATCTTTTGATGGATCGTGTACTTTCAATAAATTCAATCTCAAAGCATTGCTTACCACACAAAAGCTGGACAAACTCATGGCCGCTGCTCCAAACATAGGATTCAATTCCCAGCTAAAAATGGGAATCCATACACCTGCTGCCAGTGGAATGCCTATTACATTATAGAAGAATGCCCAGAACAGATTCTCATGAATATTTTTAAGAGTTGCACGGCTTAAACGGATAGCTGCTGCCACATCTTTTAAACGGCTTTTTACTAACACCACATCGGCCGCATCAATAGCAATGTCCGTTCCCGCTCCAATTGCCATCCCAATATCAGCTCTTGTGAGCGCCGGCGCATCGTTAATGCCATCACCTACCATGGCAACCTTTCCTTTTTTCTGTAAATCACGGATTACTGCTTCCTTTCCATCCGGCAGCACTCCCGCGATTACTTCATCCACACCGGCTTTTTTTCCAATGGCATTTGCCGTCCTCTCATTATCTCCAGTCAACATAACGACATGGATGCCCATATTTTGAAGTTGTTCGATTGCTTCCTTACTGTCTTCCTTCATGACATCTGCAACCGCAATCATACCAAACAATTTATTTTCTTTTGCAAAAAACAGCGGTGTTTTTCCCTCTTCAGCTAAATCTGCCGCTTGATTCAGCACCGTTTCTAAGCCACTTTTTTTAATATCCTCCGACTCACTTACAGCAGTTTCACTATCTTTATTCCTATCTATTCCCAGTTGTTCTAAAATAAATTTCTGGTTGCCGCCAAGAATCTTTTCTCCATTTAATATAGCGGATAACCCATTACCAGGAAGTGCCTTAAAGTCCGTTACTTCTCTAATAATAGTTCCTCTTTCTTTTGCATACTCATTGACCGCTTTAGCCAACGGATGCTCACTTTTCTTTTCTAAAGTAGCTGCCAATTCCAGTAGTTCTTGGTCCGTAACATCTGCTGCTGATATCACATCTGTTACCACAGGTGTTCCATTTGTAATCGTACCTGTTTTATCCAACGCAACTATCCCCACTCTGCCAGCCAACTCCAAAGATGCCGCTGTCTTAAATAAAATACCGTTCCTGGCACCCATACCATTACCCACCATAATCGCAACCGGTGTTGCAAGCCCAAGTGCACACGGACAACTGATTACCAATACAGAAATCCCTCTTGCCAGTGCATATCCAAGACTATGCCCGGTAAATAACCACACTAATGTTGTAATAACAGCAATCGCAATAACGGTTGGTACAAATACACCGGATACCTGATCTGCCACCTTTGCAATGGGAGCTTTCGTTGCCGCCGCATCGCTGACCATCTGAATAATCTGAGACAGGGTGGTATCTTCTCCTACTCTTACAGCTTCACACCGTAAGAAACCGGACTGATTGACCGTAGCAGCCGATACACTGTTTCCTTTTTCTTTATCAACCGGAATACTCTCCCCTGTTAATGCCGCTTCGTTTACCGCACTGTTTCCTTCTATGACAATCCCGTCCACTGGGATACTTTCGCCCGGTCTTACTACAAAAATATCACCCTTTTTTACCTGTTCAATTGCTACTTCTGTTTCCACGCCATCCACTTCTATCACGGCTGTCTTAGGAGAAAGTTTGAGCAAGCCCCTCAAAGCATCTGTCGTCCGACCTTTTGAACGTGCTTCCAGCATCTTCCCAACCGTGATCAATGTTAAGATCATGGCGGCAGATTCAAAATATAACTCATGCATATACGCATGAACGGCTCCGATATTTCCTTTTGTCTGTGCGTCCGTCATCATGAATAACGCATAGGTACTGTACACAAATGCTGCCGTTGCCCCCAGCGCTACCAACGTATCCATATTGGGAGAACGATGCCATAAACTCTTAAATCCACTAATAAAAAACTTCTGGTTAATTACCATGACTATTGCAGTCAATAATAACTGTAATAATCCCTGGGCTACCATATTTTTTGCAAAGAATTCCGGAACCGGCCAATTCCACATCATATGCCCCATCGAAAAATACATTAAAACTAATAAAAATCCTACAGAATAAGCCAATCTTCTCTTTAAAACAGGCGTTTCCTTGTCTTTGAGCATTTCTTCATATTCTGAAGACGATGTTTTGTCTTTGGAATCCGCAGAACCTTTTTTACAAGCATCATATCCCGCATCCTGTACTGCCTGAATAACTGCCGCCGGATCCGCCGTTCCTTCCACGCCCATAGAATTGGTTAGCAGACTTACGCTGCAGGCGGTAACACCCTCTACGCCGTTTACTGCTTTTTCCACTCTTGCACTGCAGGCAGCACAGCTCATGCCTGTTACATTATATTGCTCCATTCTTTTTCCTCCCATTTCCTAAGAAATAGTATAAGCCAAATCCTGCTTCTTCATTTTTCTCATTAACAAGCGATAATCTACAAATACAAGAACGGCACAAATTACCCATACCAATGGTTCTACAATACACACACCAAGATAACCAATCTGTGGAACCAATAAAGATGCAACCACAAATTTGCTTACCAATTCAATCACACTGGCACAAAGCGGGATGATTTTATGTCCAAGTCCCTGTAATGCACTCCTTAATGTCAACAAAATCGTAAGCGCAAAATAAAATGGCAGATTAATATGTAAATATTGTACTGATGTCTGTATCAAATCCATATTATGCGAACCGGTCACTGCAATTAGAATTGGTTCTGCCGCCACAAACGTAATTATATTTACGAGTGCCGCTGCTGTAAATCCAACTGCAAAACATGCCCGCATTCCCTGTGGAATACGATCCTTTTTTCCCGCTCCGAGATTCTGGCTGCAGTAAGTAGAACCTGCCATACTAAGAGGAGTAAAGAACATCATAAACATTTCGCCAATCTTGCGGGCAGCCGTATGTGCCGCAATGGTAATCGCACCAAGACTGTTAATCGCACTCTGTAACGCGATTGATCCAATAGATACAATGGAAAACATTAATGCCATGGAAATACCATTCGTAAACAGATCTCCTGCAATCAGACTATTCCACTTAAAATCATTTTTTCCAACATGCAGTTCCGGACATTTTTTCATCACATAAATCACACTGAAAATAACCGAAATCAACTGTGCAATGATCGTTGCCAATGCTGCTCCTGCAACACCCATACCAATGCCTCCAACGAAAACAACATCCAAAATGGCATTGCATACAGTACTAATAATCAGAAATACCAACGGCATAAAGCTATTGCCGATTCCACGCATCATTCCTGCAAACATGTTATAAAGCATGGACACTAACAAGCAGGATAATACAATCCGTACATAAGAATAGGACTGATCAATAATTTCTGCTGGTGTCTGCAAAAATCCAAGTAAAGGTTTTGCGAAAACAGTACCTATCGTTGTCAGCACTGCTGCCGATAATAAAGTCAACATAACGGTATGAGCCAATGATTTTTTCAATCCATTTTCATCTTTACCACCAAAAAAACGGGCTATTACTATAGAATACCCATTTGTCATACCAAATGCCATACTGGTGAAAAAACCATATAAAGCCGAAGTTGCACCAACAGCAGCCAAAGCCTCTTCTCCTAAAATATGACCTACAATAATGGTATCTACCATATTATACATATGCTGAAAAATATTACCGAAAATAATCGGTATCATAAAAATCAAAATTCCCTTGATTGGATTACCAATTGTCAAATCGTTTGCTCTTTTCACAATATTATACCTTTCTATTCAAATTGAAATTGATTAACTTTTATCAATATTTGACCTAAGCCAGAACAAAGAGTTTGCTTTGCAAACTCTCGCGCCGAGCGCGGTTGCGCAGCAACATCTTCCTTATACGCGCAAGTGCGCATCCTCGCGGAGCATTTTTATATAATAGGAAATTCGGAGGAATTTCCTATTATATAAAAAAGACTGCCACTTCGTGACAGTCTTAATTATACGAATACATACAAGTTTTTGCAATGGATTCTGTTTTTATAAAATACCCATAAAGAAGATAATAATTACGATAATTGGCAATACGATTGTCATATACCAGCGCATCCAGTTTGCTACTTTTAATCCTTTTCCTTCGTTTGCTTCTGCAATAAAGTTTTTCCATCCCCATCCATAACGAAGAGTACAGAACAAAACAATAAGTAAAGATCCCAGCGGAAGAAGAATATTACTTACAAGGAAATCCTCCAGATCTAATACAGCACTTCCTTCACCAAGCGGCTGGAATGAACTCCATACATTGTATCCCAATACGCAAGGTATGGATAAAACAAATAATAAAATCCCACTAATCAGACAAGTTTTCTTTCTAGACCATCCTGTCAAATCCATCATACAAGCAATAATATTTTCAAAAACAGCGATAATCGTAGAAAATGCTGCGAATGTCATAAATAAGAAGAATAAACTTCCCCAGAAACGACCACCTGCCATATTATTAAAAATGTTAGGCAACGTAATAAAAATCAAGCTTGGACCGCTGCCCGGCTCTACTCCATACGCAAAGCATGCTGGAAAAATAATAAGTCCTGATGCTAAAGCTACAAAAGTATCCAATACTGCAACATTTACCGCCTCGCCCAGTAACGCACGCTCTTTTCCAATATAACTTCCAAAAATCGCCATCGAACCAATACCAAGACTTAAAGTAAAGAACGCCTGACTCATTGCGCCTGCAATGACATTCGTTACACCGGCTTCCATTAATCGGTCAACATCCGGAATTAAGTAGAATTTTAGCCCTTCGGAACCGCCTTCTATAAAAATACTGTTAACTGCAAGTACTACCATGATTACAAGTAATGCAATCATCATTACTTTTGTAATACGTTCCACACCTTTTTGTACACCAAAAGAGTTAACAGCAAAGCCTGCAATCACAACAATTGCCATAAAAATAGTCATCGTCACAGGATCTGCCAGCATATTATCAAAGCCACCCGCTACCGCTTTTGTATCCATTCCAACGAAGTCACCCTTTATCATTTTCACAAAATACTGAAGCATCCAGCCCGTAACAGAAGTATAAAACATCATTAACACAAAATTACCAAGCATTGCTCCGTAACCATATAAATGCCATTTACTTCCCTTTGGCTCCAACTCATTACAAACCTTTAACGGACTTCTCTGACTTGCTCTACCCATGGCAAACTCCATCGTCATAACTGGAATTCCCAGTGCGAGTAAAAAGAATATGTAGATCAATACAAAAGCGCCACCGCCATACTGACCAACCATATACGGAAACTTCCAAACATTTCCTACACCAATTGCACATCCCGCACTCAGTAAAATAAATCCGAGACGGCTTCCTAAACGTTCTCTCTGCATAACTTTCTCCATTCCTTCGTGCATCTGTATATTTTGACACACACCAATGCACATTATATACTATATATATGACTTTGTCACTTCCATGATTCTGAAAATATGCTGGCAAATTATAATTTATTCCAGGTATTACTTTCCATATAGAAAGAGGTATGCTTATGTTAGAAAGAACTGTTTCCTATTCCAAAACAGAACAAGTCCACTTAATCCAACCCGCTCATCTAAACGGCGGAAACCGATTATTTGGTGGTGCATTACTCAACTGGATTGATGAAGTTGCTGCCATTGTAGCCATGCGCCATGCCGGTGTCAAAACCGTAACCACTGCTGCCATCGACCAATTGGAATTTAAAGCAGGGGCTTACCTGAACGATCTCATCGTTTTAGTTGGTTATGTTGTTTATACCGGAAAAACTTCAATGGAAGTGCGTGTAGATACTTATGTCGAAAGCACGGACGGCATGCGCCATCCCATTAACCGCGCCTATATCGTATTGGTGGCTTTAGATGAAACAAACAGACCAACTGTAGTCCCACAGCTGGTCTTAGAAAATGATATTCAACAAGAAGAATTTACACAGGCTGCCAACCGCAAGAAACTGCGTTCCAAACAGGAAAAACAGCTGCTAGTTTAATTTGCAGCCGCGCTCTGTATACTTATGCAAACCGCAAATACGCCTATTTCTCTTGAAAAAGCACCTTATACGGGGTATAAAAAGATTAAAAACTACTATATACCCCGATGACATTCTAACAAAACAAAGCAATATGCATACTGATATTTTAATACTTCATAAAAAACGAAAGCGAGCATACTTATGACTGAAACAACAAATCAATCAACTTCAAAAAGAAATTTTTCCGAATACATCATACGCTTACTCATTCTTGTGCTGGGCCTTACCATCGCCCATCTCGGAGTAACTCTATTTCTATTATCCAATTTAGGAAGCGATCCATTCAATGTATTAATCCAGGGTATTGCCAATATCCTGCCGTTGTCCCATGGAACCTGTCATCAAATCATCTGCTTTTTAATCTTGGGTATCTTACTGTTTGTGGCACGCTCCTATATCAAAGCCGGAACTTTTATCTGTATGTTTTTCGGCGGTCCGATTATTGATTTCTTTAGTTGGCTGCTTGGTAGCTTCATTAATGATGGTAGTTCCATTATCATCCGCTTTGTATCTTTAATTCTGGGCTGCTTTATTCTTGCTTTTGGTATGACCATTGTAATCAAATCCGATGCCGGGACCGGGCCAAATGACCTGGTCGGAGTTGTTATCTCTGATAAACTTCACAAGCCCTTCGGCATTGTCCGTGTTATCGTTGATTTTTCTTTTGTTATTATCGGTGTTCTTTTAGGCGGCATCTTTGGAGTAGGTACTATCGTGTGTGCCTTTCTCATTGGTCCCATTGCCGACCGCTTCTTACCGGTCAGCGAAAAGCTTGTAACGAAATTACTTCATAAGTAGAATAGTCAGAATAGGGAAATTTACTTATCTAACTCAAAGCCCAGAAGGGGAAATTTGCTTGCAACCTCACGCTCCGCTAGTTGTCAGCACAAACTTCCCCTTTCGGGCTTTTATATCATTCAAACATGCCTTATTTTAATAAATGTATTCTACTTCCAATCCTTACCGCCCTTGAATCGGTATCATGCCCAATCTTCTGTGTTTTCACTACGGGCAGATTCTCCGGTACATACTCCATTACTTGTTCTTCGATTGGTAGATTATTTGGATTCTCCTCATATCTTGTAAAAGTTCCGAGAAGAATCCCTCGTACCTTATCAAAGACTCCCATCTGCTGCAATTGGTTCAGATATGTTACAATTTGTGGCACATCTCCACTCATTGCCTCTAAAAGTAAAACCTTTTCCGTCATATCTGGAAAATATTCTGTTCCTGCCAATTTAAGCAGACAGCGGATATTTCCACCAACTACAACACCTTCCAACTTAGTTCCACGCACAAAGCGATATGAAAAATCGAACAAATCATGCTTTCCCTCAAAAACATACCGTTCAAAATCCAAAATCTGCTTTTCTCTATCCTCATAAATCAGGTTCCTTACCTGATATAAAACAGATACTTTCTGCGTTTTTGCATAAATAGCATTGATTATGGTCGTCAGGTCACTATATCCCCAGAATTCCTTATCAGCCTCTGCAATGATTTCAAAATCAAGATATGGCAGGATTTCATTTGCAATATCGCCGCCGGAAATATCACAAATCATTTTTATTTCCTTATCTTTATAAAAATCCATTAGACTTTCAGCCCGTTCTTTAGCAGTTCCACTGAAAACATTGTCCTTTTCATAAATATGTGAACTCAGCACAGGGCGTAAACCCATATCTAACATTATTGCATTCAACATTTCGATTTTGCTTTGGTATTCTCTCCGCTGACCGTTCGAGCAACAGACAATTCCCACTTTATCTCCCTTTTGCAACATAGCCACTCCTCATTTATCAAATTTCTATTACGCACTTCTCTCATTTTTTAAATTTTGAGCTTCTTAAACCCGCATTTTTACTGTGTTTTTTATAAAAAGTATACCCCTTTTTAAATTTTTTTCAATATTAGTGTTGACAAATGTATCGGTCACTGATATATTGTAATCACAACATATCGCAGGGCGATACATCAACAATTCGATATATCAGCATGCTGATATATCGGCAAACATAAAAAGGAGAATTCATATGGATAAGAACTTACCATTAACAGAAGCTTTATTTTACATCCTATTAGCAGTCCGCAAGCCCAATCATGGCTACGGCATCACTCAGGAAGTAGAGGAACTCACAAACGGACGTGTAACACTCGGTCCCGGAACCTTATACGGTGCCATTCAATCCTTAGTCAAAAAAGACTGGATCAAGATTTACAGCGAGGATACCGAATCCCGCAAAAAGAAGGAATATCTGATTACCGAAACAGGCAGAGCCGTTTTTGAAGAAGAAACCAAAAGATTAAGTGAACTTTTAACAAATGCACAACTTATGGAGGGAAATAACAATGACTAAATTTCGTTTATATTTAGATAAGGATAAAGAAACTACATGGATTAATGAAATGGCAGCCAAAGGCTACGCTCTAAAAGGTTTTTTTGCAGGATTTTATAGTTTTGAAAAATGTGAACCAGGTGAATATGTATATCAGATTGATTTTGGCAGCAAAATGTACTCAGTTTCCGATGACTACCGCGAATTTATGGCAGAAAATAATATTGAAATTGTATGCTTATGGGGCTATTGGATTATTCTCCGCAAACGCGCAGACGAAGGTGAATTTGTTCTTTACACAGATGTAGATTCCAGTATTGCACATTACACAAAAATCTTAAAAATGTTCAAAATCGTTACAATCATCGAACTCTTCTGCTTCTTTGTAGAAGTAATCGGTGCCATGAATGGTGCGGCTATCGGTATTTTCGGAATGCTCATCATTGGTGTTCTCATTATTGGCCTGATGCGCGCCACACTTTCTACAAAACGTACCATCAATGAGTTAAAAGAACGTAAAGGTGAAGCCCCTGCAAAAGGTCTGGCAAGCGGTAAAGTTTCTCCAGTTCTGTCAGCAGGATTATTATTAAATCTTTGTGCTATTAGTATAAAAAATTCCGGTTCCATCTCGGATTATATTGTTATCACCATTCAGGTTGCAGCAATCATTGTTTTGTTGATTGGTTTATACCAGTCAAGAAAAGTATTTACTGAATAAACATATACATAAAAAGGCGGCATTTGATATGATATGCCGCCTTTTCTTTAAAATAATGTCTTCGAAATGTTTCTAAAATATTTTTTTTCATAAAAAAAGACTGACTCCTATGAATAAACATAGAAGCCAATCCTTTTATTTTCTATTCCTTAATATAAAATACTATACATTGCAAATGCATTTACAATACCGATCAATATACCTGCCAAAACCTGTATGGGGGTATGTCCCACAAATTCTTTCAATTTAATCTCTGGCAGTTTTTCTTCTGTTAAAACGCTAAAAGCCTTCGTCAATTCATTGATAACCACTGCCTGCTTTCCGGTTTCCCTTCTCACTCCCATAGCATCATGGCAAACAATAACTGCCAAAATTGCGCTAACAGCAAAATTGAAACTCCCCGTCCCATAAACCAATGCACTGATAAAAGCAAGTGACGAAACCGTTGCTGAATGACCACTTGGCATTCCACCATCACCAAACAACCTTGAAATATCAATCTTTTTATAAATGAATGCGTGAATAATCACCTTGATAACCTGAGCAACCAGCCACGATGAAATACTTGTCATTAAAATGGGATTTGTAACTAAATCATATATCCAATTCATTGTTTACTTCCGCCTTTTTATCACTATAGGACAGACTTATTATATAAAATTTTAATCTTCGTTACAACATTCTTATTTTAGAATTCTCCTAATTTGGAATTTATTTTTCACTAGAATTTACTCTATTAATCTAGCGAATTCTTCTAACTTAAAAATTGTTTCCAACCTTCCTTGCTATCATTACATCCATACAGTGCTTGTGCAAGATACCGCTGCTGTTACATTCGAAAATAACCTCTTCTATCAACTCTATTTTCCAATCATGGTAATACTGCAAAATTTCCCCACTTTTCCAAAAATACTCCGTTTCTTCCCAATCAGGCGCCGGCCCTATAAAGGGTTTCTCTACAAATACATTTAATAAATGAATACCATTCTCATTGGTATGTGCTTTCCAATTATCAATAATTCGTTTTCTTTCTTTCGATGGTATATATTGTAACAGCCCACTTGCATAGATAATATCACAATTCTGTTCTAACTTATATTCCATCGCATCTGCCTGAAAAAAATCAACTTTCAAACCACATTTTTCTGCTAATTGTCTACCTTTTTTAATCCCTGACTCCGCTATATCAAATGCAGATACGAGATATCCATTCCTTGCAAAAAATACCGCAGTCTGTCCTTCTCCGCATCCAATATCCAGTAATCGCAAAGGTCTTACCGGTGGAAGAAGTTTCATTACATCATAACACTTGTCCCAAATATCATTTCCCCAATACAGATTATTGTCCTGATATTTTTCTTCATAGTGGGTCGTATTTATTTTTTCGATTTGATAACCAAGCAGAGAATCTATACTCACCTGAAAGATCGATGCAATCTTTGGAATTAACTCGATATCCGGATACGACACGCCATTTTCCCATCGTGAAACAGCTTGAAATGTTACCCCAAGTAAAGATGCTACATTCTCCTGTGTCAGTCCATTTTCTTTCCGTAACTTTAAAATATTTTCTCCCAATATCTGATGCATCTGCATACTCCTTATCATCTATATTCTTGTAATTTGAGCATAAGATATCTCTACCATAATTGAAATAACTTTTTACGTGAAATTGTTGAATTACTAAACCAAACATTGAATTAATATAT
>CAZHGE010000026.1:0-30183 GCA_964531805.1 uncultured Lachnospiraceae bacterium | reverse complement strand
ATCATAGATCCAGAGGGGACTCTACACTTTTTTCATTACAAGTCTATTTTATTTTGCCAATCCATTTAATCAAACAATGATATTTTATTCTTTATTTTTATAATTGGAAAAATGATAGATTTTGGTTTCCCGCAAAATACCGGGCCAATTCATGATATTTTTTAGAACTCTTAGAATAATGACCGTCTTTGATTTATCATCTACGATGTAAAAAAATAGATAGGATTGGTATACTTTCTTATGTATGGTGTAATTCCGGTAAGTAATTTTGGTATCTGAACCTTTTAATGGGAACTGACCAAGCCTTGTAATCTCTTGCTGCAGATCAGCAAGCAGTTTATCAGCCGCCACCGGATTACACAAATTATTTTTGATGTATAAAATCTGTTCTGCCATATCCTTTATGGCTTCATCTGTTATACGTATATTAAACGTCACTCTGCACTCTCGCCTTGATCATCTGGAAAGCTTCATCAACAGAATGTACCCTGCCCACTTCCATATCATCAATTCCTTTGTCAAGATAAGAAAATGACGTTGTCTTTTGTTGTTCCTGTAATGTCATATCATTCAAAACAGCTTCCATACAACATATCTCCTTTCCTATTCAAACAGTTATATTATAACCGATTTGTTTTGTTAAGTACACCATTCATCTCTTCCAAATATTAATTGCATTATCTTTTTTATCCCTCCATTGTAAAATAAAAGTGTAAAGTCTATATAATCAACAGGCTTTACACTTTCTCTTTTGTTTTCTATTCATTAACTAAACCAGTAATCTAATTGTTAACAATTTCATCTTCTGGAAGTACCAATGGTTTTAACATAAGTTTAATATAAATGATTTCCTCATCAATTGTCTTAATGGTCTCGACTGCATTTTCCCTGACAGCTAAATTTCGGATCTGCTTTAATATCTGATACTGCCTGATTAATTGTCCATCATATTGCTTATCTGTTGACATATTCTCATTCATCCTTTCAGCTCCTCTCAAGACATTCTCCCATTAGGTAATTACTAATTCCATTCCAAATTTTCAGTTACAACTCCCATGGCATCAAGCTTTGCTTTTGTAATCATTAATTGATAATCTACTTCTTTTTTCATATCAGCAGCACCCTTAATGCGTTGCAAATCAGTAAATTTATCAATCAGACTCTGTATCAATTCCTTGTCTGATGGCATATTCTCATTCATCCTTTCAGCTCCTCTCCATGACCTTTCCATTTTCACTCCGAGCAACAGCATGCATAGCGTGTTGTGCAAGTTGCTTATATGATATATATTATATAAGAGTTGTAATCCTTTGTAAAGCCTATTTAATTATCAATGTGCTGTCCTAACTGGAAATCATTGGCGAAACGCCTGCAAATGATTTAGATTTGTTGGATTCATTATAGATAAAGAGAACTAAAAAGGCAAGTATGTTTTTTAATTTTCACACCTGCCTTTTATAAACGAACATTTACACATCTGTTTCCAATATCAATACATCTTCTATATTTACAACAACTTCCATTTTAAGTAGCCAAAGAATTCTCTCACCACATAATGGATGCCTACCGGCATCAGGGTTTTTGCCGGAACGCCGGACACATTTTCGTAGCCTTCACTTTTGGCAATGGATACAGAACGCCAGATATGAAAGCTATTTGTCACAATACCGACTTCACTGTCTTTATCCGGTATAAATTCATAACTGTTGCGGATATTTTCTATGGTATCCCTTGACTCATCTTCTACCAATATCCGAGTTTCATCCAATCCCATTTCCACTAGTGTATTACGAATACAGGCAGCTTCACTGATTTGTTCATCACTGCCCTGTCCGCCGGACGCAATCAATATGGTATCAGTATTATTTATCATATAATCATATGCAGTCTGAATCCGCAGACGCAGTGGTCTACTTGGCGTCGTCCCTCTTACTCCTGCACCAAGCACAATTATATAATCCAGTTTATCCTGTGGCTTTGTATTCATGGATGAGATTACCTGACTCTCTACCAAAACAAAAACCGTAATGCCCACGACCATACAAATTCGGTACAGATTTACCAGCCATCCCGGTGCCTGCCAGCTTGTTTTTCCCTGTAGTTTACGTGTCAACATTCTAAACCGGATGTAGCAAAAAATACTAAGCAGCGGCCATATCCATGCAAAAGAAAGCCCTAAACCAGAAAATGCTATACACACTATGTAATACAAAAAGCTTATGATAGCAAAAAATAAAAAAAGGATTCTTTTTACTTTTATCATTCGTAATTCTCCTGTCTTTTCTAACTATGAGTATAACAGGAAGTCAAAAAGAATCCTTGAATATTTTTAAGAGAAATCATTAAGTTTTTCTAAACCCTTTGCTTTAAAGATTATTTGACTTCCACATCTACTGAATTTATACTGATAGTAACTGATGTATACGGAGGTTACCTATGAAAGCAAAAGCATTTGAAAAACTGGCTGCAAATGTCATCAAAAACTTAGAAAAGCGTAATATGGAAGGCTATTATTTTGAAGATTCAAAAAGTTGCGTGGAAGCCATTATGAAAATGATACCGGAAGGAAGTATCGTAAGCTGGGGCGGTTCCATGACACTGAATGAAACAGGTATGATGGATGCGCTAAAGGCATCTGATCTGACTTTAATTGACCGTGCCACTGCAAAAACACCGGAAGAAAACCGCGAGATTTTTGCAAAAACCGTTATGTCTGATTACTATTTTATGAGTACAAACGCGATTACCAAAGATGGTATTTTAATCAACATCGACGGCAATGCCAATCGTGTTGCATGTTTAACACATGGTCCTTCCCATGTTATGATGCTTGTTGGACGGAATAAATTTACTGCTTCTGTAGAAGCTGGTATGGAGCGTGTCCGCAATGTGGCATCTCCTGCTAACGCCATCCGTTTAAACCGCAATATTCCATGCGGACTGACAGGAAGTTGTCATGACTGCCTTTCACCAGATTGCTTCTGCAATCAGATCGTAATCACAAGAAGAAGCGGCCATGCTGGAAGAATTAAAGTATTTTTGATTAATGAGGATTTAGGATATTAAACCGAACGCGACAAACTTTGCGAACCGTCTTATTGAATCAAATGACGTCTGTCTTATAAAAAAAGAGGAAAGGGCTTCATGCCTTTTCCTCTTTTTTATATCAATCCATTTCTTTCATATTTCTTTAAAGATATGTCTCCGGCAGTAAAGCGGGGCTGCAATGATTCCCACTAACAGTAATGCTACTATCCAACTCACTTTTTTCACCACGGAAAATTGTGGATTATCCAGCACTTTAACACTGAATACAACCAGTGAAAACAAATAAGATACCAGTAAAAACACCGTTGCAAGAACAAACACAATCTCCAGTACAATAGAACTTGTTACGAATTCTGTCGTTGTATTCCCCAATATCATAAATATGGAAAAGAATAAAAACGGCAGAACCGAAACCACCAGTACATGCTTTTTCTGTTTTTCTTCCTGTAACTGACTCTTATTGCGCAGATATTTATTCCAATATACAGGAAAAAGAAGCACATTAAATACCGTCATGGAAATCGACCACAGAATCTTATCCTTTATAGTATGCCGCACATCCGTCCATAAAGATACCATATACAATCCCCATGCAATCAATCCGCTTCCGATCAGCAAAAAGCGCGTACAGGACAAAAGTGCATATATCACTTCATCGAAATCACTATATATACTTACCCAGGAAACCATTAAAACAATGGTGCAGATAAGACAGGCTGCCGGCAAAATAGCAAAAAACGCAATAACGCGTCCCTTTGAAAGTTCCTCTATTCCCTGTTTATATTCTTCGCATTTCTCACCTTTTCTTTTTTCACGCTGTTCTTTCCTTCTATTACGGGTAAATTCACGATTTCGTTTTCGTATCCCCTCTCTTTCCTCCCTTGATAACCGGCTATCTTCATGACTCATGTGCAGCCACCAGTAAACAGGAAGGGCTATGAATACAAATGCATATAAGAACATTGCCCATAACGCCTTCTTAAAAGGACTTAATACCGGGGATTTTGCTACTTCGACTAAAAACTTTATTTCCACCCATACTGTATAAATCGAAAGTACTCCCAGCATAATAAACAAAAACAATCCTACAATCACTCCTGCTATGGGAATAATCTCTTTTAAAATGCGTTCTGCAAAGAATAGCAAAGCCCATATTCCTAGACCTTCTAACGGAGTAAATGCATAATTTCTTGCATCCGTTTTACTCATTCTTGTCCGTTCCACACAAACGTCTTCTTCAATCCCAGGTGCAATATGAGCCAACCAGAAAAACGGATAGATAAGCATATTAAAAAAATAGAATATCCATGTCCATGTCTGTAAATCTTTCTCACTAAAAATGGATTGTTTACAAGCCCAGCTAAGCAAATGCATCATCGTTGCATAGGTAAGTACTATGCTCGTAATGATTCCGATAATCGCAATCGCACCCATTACCACAATTGCGACATCATTTTTTATTCCCATTACCCTTGCCATGTTTACGAGAAAAACAGATACTATTAACAAACTGAGTGGAGCAAACGATAATATTCCTAATGTTCTTTTATTCATGATTTACTCCTTTTTTATTGATATAATTAAACCAATAAATTGGACACGTTACCTCGCCGAAACGGAAAAGCACTAATCCCCATAAAAACTTTTTTCCATTATCCATATTTTGGTTTTCACTTACTAAAATAATGTACTTAATAGCAGATACAAAGCGGGAAAATGGTAATATTTGCCACAAATAAGCACATGCATCTGCTATAGTCTCAGCATCTGATGCATGTATACGCATAGCATCCACCGTCATTATAAATGTCAATACAATCAAAAGAATTACCATTGCCGGTATCAATGCCCAGATTAGTAATTTCTTTTTTTCTATTTCCGCATCTTTTTCCGTAAAGCATACTTTCTTTTGAGAAATATACTCTGAATAAAAAGCCGGACAAACAATAAATGCCAAAACCAATAACGCACATATCCATATTATTTTCTTTTTACGGCTGAATTCATCCAATTTAGTAACACGAAAACTAAACACGGCAGCAGCTAAAAAGTGACAAACAATATATGATATCTTAATAATGGAGAGCAACATCTCTTTTGAATCTGTTGTGGATATGTATTTTGGAGTACTTTCCGTCAATAACACTAACTTCCAACACAAAACCAGTATTATTGGCAAATAAGCCAGCCACGCTACCCATTTGTCTTTATTCTCTTTCTCATATTCAAAATAATCAAATCCCTCTCTATCCATTTCATATCCTCCTTTTCTTTTGTTTAATAGTAATACCACTTATCATTATAAAAGGTTGCAAAAAAACAAAAATTTCAGCCCACTCCATCCGGAACGGGCTGTTATTTATTATCTTAATTAAATTCTTGTCTCTACAAAAATATCATAAATTGCTTTGATTGCTGCTTCAAAGTCATCGTTGCGTACACCGATGATGATGTTAAGCTCACTCGATCCCTGATCAATCATTTTGATATTGATATCAGCATGTGCTAATGCAGAGAAGATTCTGCCCGCTGTACCACGTGTAGATTTCATACCACGGCCTACTACTGCGATAAGGGCAAGGTCTGCCTCGATATCAATAGTGTCTGGTTTTGCCTGTCTATGGATGCCGGATACAACCTGCTGTTCCTTATCCATAAACTCATCCTGATGAACAAATACAGTCATAGTATCAATACCGGATGGAATATGTTCGAAAGAAATTCCATTATCTTCGAATACATTCAGAACTTTTCTTCCAAATCCAATCTCAGAGTTCATCATGTCTTTATCAATGTTGATAGAACAGAAGCCTTTTTTACCAGCAATACCTGTAATTACATACTTAGACTTCTGACAAGTACTTTCTACAATCCATGTCCCCTTATCATCCGGTGAGTTGGTATTACGGATGTTGATTGGAATACCTTCTTTACGAACCGGGAAAATCGCATCTTCATGCAATACGCTAGCACCCATATAAGATAACTCACGTAATTCTTTGTATGTAATCGTTTCGATGGATTCCGGATTATCAATGATACGTGGATCTGCGATTAAGAATCCCGATACATCAGTCCAGTTTTCATAAATATCTGCATGAATAGCTCTTGCCACAATGGAACCTGTGATATCAGAACCACCACGAGAGAAAGTCTTAACGGTACCATCTGGTAAACTTCCATAAAATCCAGGAACGACTGCATTTTCCAGTTTCTGCAGTTTTTCACCTAATGCTTCATTGGTTCTTTCTGCATCAAATTCTCCATCTTCTTTAAAGAAAATATAATCCGCAGGATCTACAAAGGTATAGCCTAAGTATGCTGCCATGATTTTACCATTTAAGAACTCACCACGGCTTGCCGCATAGTTGCTGCCTGCTTTTGCCTTAAAATCTTTTTCAATGGTCTTGAATTCTTCATCCAAAGATAAAGTTAATTTTAAGCCATCAATAATTTCTTCATAACGTTTTTTGATCTCTGCTAACTGCTTTTTGAAATCTTTTCCTTCTTCTGCAAGGTTGTAGCAGCCATACAACATATCTGTAACCTTTGTATCTGCACTAAAACGCTTCCCCGGTGCACTTGGCACTACGAATCTTCTGGAAGAATCAGCTTTGATAATGTTTCCTACTTTTTCAAACTGTTCTGCACTAGCAAGTGAACTGCCACCAAATTTAACTACTTTTTTCATAACTTTCTCCACCAGTAATATTATTTTTCAAATAAATGATCAATCAATGTATGACCTTCTTCTACCAACATGCCGCTTACAGCCGCATCCTTTTCATTATAATTCCAAGATTCCTTTTTCAAATCTGTAGAATCAAATAACAGATATGGAACATTGTCTGCAGTATGAGTGCGCACCCGTACCGGTGTTGGATGATCCGGTAAAACCAGCATGCGGTAATCTACATTTTTACTATCTAATGCATCTGTCAGTCGTTTAATGACTCTTTCATCCAGATTTTCAACTGCCTGCACTTTTCTTTCATAACTGCCCTGATGTCCCATTTCATCCGGAGCTTCTACATGAATATATGCAAAATCATAGCCATCCTCTAATAATGCTTTGATTGCCGCATCTGTCTTGCCCTCATAGTTGGTATGTAAACCGCCGTTTGCACCTTCTACCTCAGCAACACCCATGCCTGCTCCAACTGCAATTCCTTTTAAAAGATCAACGGCAGAAATCATCATACCTTTTTTACCAGTCTTCTCAGTAAAAGAAGATAACAGGGGCTTTGTACCCGCTCCCCAGAACCAACAGCAATTGGCTGGATTTAATCCTTTTTTCTTACGTTCTATGTTCATAGGGTGATCTTTTAAAATCTCATAACTTTTCTTCATCATTTCACGGAGCACAGCATCCTTTGGAAGATACTGTCCGATGGTCTGTGTCAGTACATCATGAGGTGGTGTTAAATCTACCACCTGGCCATTGTTCCAAATCAGGCAATGACGATAGCTGGTTCCTACATAAAAATGATAAATCTCACTTTCCAACTGTTCTTTTACTGCATTTAGCAAAACCGCACAATCTTCCGTACTAATCTCATCTGCACTATGATCAATGATGGTCTTTTCTTCAAAAGGAACATCATCATCTGAAATAGTTACAATATTGCAGCGAAGTGCAACATCCGAATCCAGCATAGGAACACCGATACTCAATGCTTCTAATGGGGAACGGCCGGAATAATATTTTTTCGGATCGTATCCTAACACGGAAAGATTCGCAGTATCGGACCCCGGTTTCATACCGTCCGGAATCGTATGTACCATTCCTATTTCAGAAAGTTTGCTTAATCTATCAAGGCATGGAGTATTGGCATATTCAAGCACAGTCTTGTTTTCAAGTGCTTCAATCGATTCGTCCGCCATCCCATCGCCTAATACTACGATGTATTTCATAATTCTATATCCTCTCAATACTCTTCATTTTCCACACGGATTACGCTGAGTACTTCTCTAAGTCCCTTCACGCGTGCATCAAATTCCTTTTCTGTCATAGGATCTGTAATGAAACCAAATTCTTCATCTGTAATATCAATTTCTCTTACTTTTCCAAAACTGTTGATTACAGCGCCTCTGTCTTCCATCGTTACACGAACGAAGAACTGTCTTGTACATTCCTTCATATCTAATAAAGGAAGTTCCTCTGCGTCCCAGATAACTGGTACATTTGTACCTAAGGTCTTCGCACATTCAATCACGTCCGCTACAACAGCACTTGCTGTTGCAAGTTTTCCTGCACCATGTCCATAGAACATGAGATCACCAACCATATTACCTGTTACATAAACAGCGTTGAATACATCGTTTACACCACATAATGGATGATCCTGACCAAGCATGAAAGGTGCCACTAAAATGGACACACCATCATCGCTTCTTTCACTTACTGCTAACAGTTTTATGCTCTTGTTTACAGCTTTTGCATATTCAAAATCTCTCTCTGTGATCTTCGTGATACCTTCTGTATAAATCTTAGAGAAATCAACATTCTTACCTGTCATTAAAGAAGAAAGGATTGCAATTTTTCTACATGCATCGTATCCTTCCACATCTGCTTCCGGATTACGTTCTGCATAACCTTTGTCCTGTGCTTCTTTTAAAACAGCATCAAAAGATGCGCCTTCCTTTGCCATTTTTGTTAAAATATAGTTTGTAGTACCATTTAAAATACCTTTGATTTTCATGATATTTTCCGGTGCTAAACAGGTATTCATCGGACGGATAATCGGAATACCACCACCAACGCTTGCTTCGAATAAATAAGAGCAGTTATGATCTGCTGCAACCTGTAATAATTCCGGACCATAAGAAGCTACTAATTCTTTATTAGAAGTACATACGCTCTTTCCTTTTAATAAAGCATCCTTTGTAAACTGGTAAGCCGGTTTGGTTCCTCCCATTGTTTCACATACAATAGAAACTTCCGGATCGTTTAAAATCACATTTACATCATGAACCACTTTATCTTCAAAAGGGTCACCTGGGAAATCGCGTAAATCTAGGATATATTTCACTTCAATTTCCTGTCCAACTCTCTTTGCAATGATGTCCTTGTTCTTATGAAGAACTTCTACTACACCACTTCCTACTGTACCGTATCCTAACACTGCTGCCTTGATCATTTTTCTTACTCCTTTGTTGTTAATTTCACTTTTTCAGACCGCCGTTTAATCAGCGTCTCACTTTATTCTCTTGCCAAAACTTCTACATGATGAACGCAAGATTGCTGTTCCATACACGCAAGCATTTCTGACACATTTTTCGTTGTTTCCAGCACCTGAATACTGATACTAAGTGCTGCCACTCCATTAATTGGAATACTTTGGTGGATAGTCAGAATATTGGCTCCACACTCCGCAATAACCTTTAATACATCGGATAATGCCCCCGGCTCATCGTCCATATCAAATGTAAGAGTCAGTGTCGTCCCCTGCGCATTATCATGAAATTTAAAAATGTCGTCTTTGTACTTGTAAAAAGAGCTTCTGCTAATCCCAACCTTATCGACTGCATCCTGTACACTCAAAACGCGTTTGGATTCCACCAGCCGCTTGGCTTCTACTACCTTGAGTAGAACTTCGGGCAGAGCTCTTTGTTTTACCACATAGTATTCTGTAGAATCTGCCATATCTGTCCTTTCTCTGAAGACAAATGTTTTTCTCTGTTTTTCTCTCGCGAACATCTGTCTGCCTGCGAAAGATATCTTAGCACATTCCCCAAACGAAAGCAAGCGTTTTTGTGCAAAATTTAATATAACACATAAAATTATACAATTAACGTTCTAATCCAATATAGAAATAATAAATGTAATGGGTAAAAAGCGTAGAAAAAGTATTTTAAATGCTTCTGTTTTCGTACGCCATTGTATCTATAGATCAGCAAGAATGCTATTGGTGCAGTGATTTCATAGGCGGTGGCAATTGCTCCACATATGCACTGTTGCTTTCGGTCATCCCGTAATTTATACAATATGTATATAAGAATAACTCCAATTGCACCATAATCCGTGTGCAACAGTTCTGCTAAAACAGCCCCCGATACAATAATCAAAAAAGCACACAAATTCCGTTTTTTTACTGCATATTCTTTTACTTTTTCAAGAAGCAGCATCACACCCATACCAATAGCCAGCGTCCAATATACATTGCGAAAGCCAATTACGATTTCTCCTAAAAACGAGATTTCAAAAGGAATCTCAGAAATAATGGCAAATATCAGCAGATTGCAAAGATATTTCTGCCTGCTTCTCGTATGATAAAATCCTTCAATTAATAAAAAACAAAAAATAGGGAAAGCAAGTCTTCCTATAAAACGCAGGGTAAAGTCCAACACCTTTCCATACGGGAGCAGATAAATATTGGTTTTTTCCACAACTGCTGCTCCTATATGGTCAATAAACATGGTAATAATGGCAATCCATTTTAACAGATCCGCACTAATTCCATTTCCTTTTGTTGTTTTTTCCATATGACAACTCCTCCAATTAGAAAATGCGGTTCTGGGATATCCCCAAAACCGCTTTCATCTTTTGTACTTTATTTATCTGTACTTCTGATCCAATTAGATCAATGGATATTTGTCTGTCAGTGTCTGTACAATGGCTCTGGCTTCTGCAACTTTTTCTTCGCCACCCTTGATTACCATTGCGATTGCTTCTGCAATCTTATCCATATCGTCTTCCTTCATGCCTCTGGATGTAACAGCCGGTGTACCTAAACGGATACCACTTGTTACGAATGGAGACTGAGGATCGTTAGGGATCGTATTTTTATTACAGGTAATGTGTGCCTGATCTAATAATTTTTCTACCGCTTTACCTGTCAGACCATAAGTTGTAAGGTCAACTAACATTAAATGATTATCTGTACCACCGGAAACAATCTTGATATCACGGCTCATAAGACCTTTTGCAAGTGCCTGTGCATTGTCCATGATCTGTTTCTGATATGCTTTAAACTCATCGGATAATGCTTCCTTGAAGCATACAGCCTTAGCTGCAATTACATGCATCAAAGGACCACCCTGGATACCTGGGAAGATTGCCTTGTTAAAGTTAAACTTCTCAGCTGCTTCCTTGTTTGCTAAAATCAGACCACCTCTTGGTCCTCTTAATGTCTTATGTGTTGTTGTAGTAACAACATCTGCATAAGGAATTGGGCTTTCATGAAGTCCTGCAGCAATCAGACCAGCAATATGAGCCATATCTACCATTAATACTGCGCCAACTTCATCTGCTACTTCTCTGAATTTTTTGAAATCAATTGCTCTTGCATAAGCAGAAGCACCAGCAATGATCATCTTTGGTTTTGCTTCTAAAGCAATTTCACGAAGTTTATCATAATCGATAAATCCATCATCATTTACACCATAAGGAACAATCTTAAAATACTTACCACTCATATTAACTGGGCTTCCATGTGTTAAATGTCCGCCGTGGTCTAAGTTCATACCCATGATGGTGTCACCTGGCTGGCATACTGCAAACTGAACTGCCATGTTTGCCTGTGCTCCTGAATGTGGCTGTACGTTAGCATAATCACATCCAAATAATTCTTTTGCTCTTTCAATAGCAAGATTTTCGATTACGTCTACGCAATCACATCCGCCGTAATATCTCTTTCCAGGATAACCTTCTGCATATTTATTTGTCAATGGGCTTCCCATTGCTGCCATAACCGCTTTGCTTACCCAGTTTTCAGAAGCGATCAACTCAATATGGCTGTTCTGTCTCTCCTGCTCATCCACGATCGCCTGAGCAACTTCCGCGTCCACTGCTCTTACTTCATCTAATGAATACATAAAATCCACCTTTCTGCATTTTGCGTAATTACTTTCGTATATAAGGCATAAAAACTGCCCGTTTCGCATTAGTATAACATAGATTTTGTTTTCTGAGAATACACTTTATTGATTTATTGAATTAAAGTGTATTTTTTTCAATACCCTATTTACGAAAAAAATCGAATTTGTTAGAATTGGGAACGAAAGCTTTTAACCAGCACCAAACGACTCCACGCTTTGCGAGCCGTCTTATTGTAGTACAAAAGAGGTTTATTATGTATCAGATTATTATAAATCCAGCCTCCCGCTCCGGACGCGGACAGGAATACTGGAACCGCTTAAAGCCATACCTGGAAGAGCAGCAGATTCCTTTTAAAGCGCATATTTCCGACCACATTGGACATATTGCACAGATTATGCACGAACTCACCAAAGACTTAACGGATGATTCTGCGAAGCTTCCAGTGATTGTTCTTGGCGGCGATGGTACTGTAAATGAAGCCTTACAAGGAATAACACGTTTTGACAAAGTAACACTTAGTTATATCCCTACAGGCTCCAGCAATGATTTTGCCCGTGATCTTGGAATTTCCAGAGATCCTATTGAGGCACTCACTCATATTTTACAGACTCCAGTAAAGCGCCATATGGATATTGGCTGCGTAGAATATAAAGACTGCCGTAAACCAGATCCTCAAATAGAAAAAAGATATTTTGCCGTCAGCTGCGGGCTCGGATATGATGCTGCTATCTGTTATGAGGCCATGTATTCGAAAATCAAGCAGGTATTAAACCGCTGTGGTTTAGGAAAGTTAACTTATCTAATGATTGCGTTAAAACAATTAGCATGTGCCAAACCGATAACTGCTAAATTTACTTTGGGCAGTGGAGAGCCCATTAAACTACACAAGCTTTTATTCTTATCCGGCATGAACCATCAGTACGAAGGCGGCGGTTTTATGTTTGCACCAGGCGCGGACGATCAGGATGGACTTTTGGACCTGTGCTGTGTATCTAATGTCAGTAAATTAAAGGTATTGTGTGTACTTCCTACTGCGTACAAAGGAAAGCATTTCCGCTATAAAGGTGTGGATGCCTATCATACAACAGAATATACACTCAAAACTTCTGCACCTATGTGGCTTCATACGGACGGTGAAGTTCCTGCTTTGACAGACGAAATCCATGTAACCGCTCTGCATGAAGTATTAGAAATTGTTTATTAACAAAGTCTCACCGGCTTTTGTTATTTAAGACCCGCTGGGTCTTTGGAGGAATATATGATTATGAAAAAATTATATCAGAAGTTTATGGTAGCAATTCCTGCTCTGATTTACTTTGCCATTTATCTGACATGGTTTTATCTGATAGAAAACATGCACGGCAGGGATTACACCATTATCCACATGAAAGCAGATGATAAGATTCCTTTTTGTGAATTCTTTATTATCCCTTATCTGCTTTGGTTTGGTTACATCGCATGGATTATGGTTTATCTGCTCTTTAACAATGAAAGAGATTTTCACAAATGCTGCCGCTTCCTCTTTAGCGGCATGACAGTATTTTTGATTATCTCCACCTTATTTCCAAACATTCATTATTTAAGACCATTTATTATGCCAAGGGATAACATTTTCTGTGATTTGGTTACTCATTTATATAGAATTGATACCTCAACCAATTTGTGGCCGAGTATCCATGTATATAATTCTCTTGGAGTTTTATTTGCGGTTGTTCATAATGAGAGACTTGGTTCAAAAAAATGGATTAAGTTAAGCTGCTTTACATTATCGGTATCCATTATTCTTTCAACCATGTTTTTAAAACAACATTCTGTATTTGATGTGATGACTGCCTTTATTATGGCCGCCATCGTTTATATCGTAGTGTATCGTACGGAGATTCTTTCTAACCTGCGCCACACTTATGAAGAGTACCGCAAGCGCAACAAAAAATCTGCCGACCGATTATGGCACTAAAAAAGAAACACAGAGGTTTAATCCCTGTGTTTCTTTTTTACTCAATAAGCAGCCCGCAATGCATGCCGTCGTTTGGTATCACGCAGCGAATGCTACAGATATTTGTTTAATTAAAATGGAAAAACTTCTGACAAAGTTTATAGCCCTCTACCGAAATCATTCGTCCACCTTTGCCAGGAAGATTCATGCAGTTTCCTAAAAGACCATATCTTAACCGAAGGAATACTGTACGATCCTTCTTTTTTAAATAATCCCATAATTCTTTTTTCTTTTCTAAGTTTTCATCCGTACCTGATTTAATCAGCATAATGGATGAGATGGTTGTGATGATATCCAGATAATTCATCATATACGACCGCAAATGCTTTTCTTTATTAATAATACTCTTGTTCTCTACTATGTAATCCATCATGCGCTTATTCACGCGGATTTGCTGATCAATACGGGAAATCATAACTGTTTCATTTACGGACTGGTCATCCCTTCCGATAAAATAACGATAAAAATCCACATCCAGATAATACATATTTTTCACGTATGGAAGAGGTTCAAATACAAACAAATTATCTACATAGAAGGTATGCTCCGGTAAACGTATGCCACATTCTTTTAACATCTTTGTTCTGAAAATAACAGAATGCATCAGGATGTACTGGCCTTTGAAGAAATGTCCCACTTCCTTCCAGGTAAACATCTGATCCTTGGGCAGTGTGTGGGAAGAATATTTCATTACTTTCTTACGCTTTACACCTTCTTTTTCATATACAAAGTTACTAATCATCATATCCAGAACTGGTCTATTACCAGCCAATTCCGATAATTTAGCTAAAATCGCACGGTACGCATCCGCATCCACCCAGTCATCACTATCTACCACTTTAAAAAATAAGCCAGTAGCATTGTCCAAGCCAGCATTCACAGCAGAACCATGTCCACCATTTTCTTTATTTACGGCTTTTACGATTGTTGGATATTTCTCTGCATACTCCTGCGCAATCTGTGGTGTACGGTCCTTAGAACCATCGTTTACCACGATAATCTCCACTTCTTCGCCGCCAACTAACAACGATTCAATACATTTCCCCATATACGCTTCCGAATTATAACATGGAATTGCGATTGATAATAATTTCATTCCCTTTTCTTTCCTCCATTTTGTACACTAATTTTTTAATAATACTCCTCACAGCCACTTCACTGCTTATTCATCTGAAAACCGGTCATTCCCCAGTTTCATATTCATATAATCCGCATACGCTGCAAATGCAGATGGTATGGGATAATTCTCCTGTGTATCGCTTGGATGGACAAAACGAATATTTTCCTGTTTCTCTCTTTTTTCCAATTCATCCACCCTTACAGCATAACCAATCATATGCCATTCTTTATGTGAAAAAATATGGGTTGCCGCAGGTAATTTTTCAATGCGGACCGCCATCATCCCTTTTTCTTTTAAAGCGGCAATCACTTCTCCTTCTTCCAAATGACCTTCCAGCATTGGAAACTGATACAATCCTGCAAGCAGGCCTTTTGCCGGTCTCTTCTCAATGGCAATATTCTCTCCTTCTTTTAAAATCAGGACCGTTTTCTTCTCAATCGTCCTTTTTTTCTTTTCTTCCCTCTTAGGGAATTCGTTTATACAGTTATTTTTTCTCGCCATACAAAGAGTATTCCATGGGCAGAGATTACATTTCGGTTCGCCATTGGGTATACACACTGTGGCTCCCAATTCCATTAACGCCTGATTAAAGTCTCCCGGACGGTCCAAAGGCATTACTTCAAGTAATTCTGTCTCTACTCTCTTTTTCACAGCAGGAAGTGTAATAAAATCCCCATCCATACGCAGTCTGCTGAGCACACGTAACACATTGCCATCTACCGCCGGAACCGGTCTATTAAAAGCAATAGATGCAATCGCTCCTGCCGTATAACTTCCAATTCCCGATAATTTCTGTAATGCTTCCCATGTATCGGGCATCTGTCCATTGTAATCTTCCATTACTGCGATGGCTGCTTTCTGCATATTGCGCACACGACTGTAGTAGCCAAGGCCTTCCCAACACTTAAGCAGTTTATCTTCCGATGCTGCTGCCAAAGATGCAATATCGGGAAAATTTTCCATGAAACGCTGGTAATAAGGAATTACCGCTTCCACACGCGTCTGCTGTAACATGATTTCCGATACCCAGATGCGGTATGCCTCTTTATTTTCTCTCCATGGAAGATCCCGATGCCCACTATCATACCACGTAAGCAAGGGCTTTTCAATTTTCTTTAACATTCTATTACTTTCTTTCTATTTCATACCGATCAATTGTATCCAGACAGGTCTTTAACTGCTGGTATCTATCTTCCACATCTCCCTCTTCAATCACCACATCCATAACCACCGCAAGAGTATCAATCATTTCGTTGGTAATACGGTGATGAAGTCCTGTCAAAATATTACGCTTCTGAGCATTTGTCTCAGCATCCAGGAATTCTAAAATCATTGGATCAACTTCTGATGTCTCTTCCACATCTGCTTTTCCTTGTCCGTTGTCTTCCTGTGCCAATTCCTCGATTTCTACGTTGACTGAATCAGACAACACATCCGCCTCTTTCATGACACTCGTGTCAGCATCTACTAATCCATTCACTGGTTCAAATCGGAATTTCTGCGTAATTTCAGGATATTTTACATGATCCACCTCAGAGACAAACATGTCAAGTGGTCTGCAATACACCGGATAGTCCCCATAAAGTCCCTGATATACTACCATCTGCTCCCCTGTCTCAGAATGAACAGCCAGGGTAATAATTTTATATAAGTTTCCTTTAAAATGTTTATAAATTTCATTATTTTTAGGGATCATTTTCTTCTCCTTTTTCACAAGATTCTGGATACACACTCTCTATAATATAATTAAGATGATACAGAATCCCTGCATCACCTCATTATAAAACGAAATTATCATATTGTCATGTAAATCTTATCCTTCATAATTTAGAAATTTATGTAAGACACTACAATTTTCTCCTCCAAAAGACACCGCTGCCAATTCATTTAATAATAAAATCTTCTCCCCATCACTTAACTGATTAATACGTTTGTGATGAATCTTGACTGTATATTCGCGGCTGCCATCCATCTGATAAATCTTCGTCATGGTAATACCGGCATTACGATAACCTTTATCTGTCAGCATATCCTGCAAACGCTCTGTATAATCATCCTCTAACTGTTCATACAATTCCCTGTCTGCTGCAAAATCAATTTCTCCCTGTCCCTTTACCTGCATAGTCACAAAAGAAAATAAAACAAAAACAATCATAACTGTAAGCATATAAAAACGATATCTTTTCATCATCTACCTCTTTCTGCGCTCATAGTATTTATATCCGTTCTATCCTGCGCTTGTTTTTTTTGATGATATTAAGATATCGTTTTTAATGTCCATTATTTAGGACTTTATTTTCTTTTTGATTTTATGATTTTTCTTTTTTTCACGTCTTCCAAAACACTTCCCAGATTATTTACTTCTTTACCATCTTCATTATAATGATGGATATTATAAGCAAATCCGTCCTCGATCATATCAATCATATATCTTACCAAATCAGGATCGAATTGTTTTCCACTGTTTACAATCAATTCTTCTAATATTTTTTCCTTTGGAAGATGTCTACGATAACAGCGGTCACTGCTCATGGCATCATATGCATCCGCAATGCAGATAATTCTGGCACACAATGGAATCTTCTTACCTGCAAGCCCTTGAGGATACCCCGTTCCATCATAACGTTCATGATGATACAATGCCCCATCCCGTATTCCGTCGATAGCTGTAAAATGATGAAGTACATTACCGCCTAATACCGTATGAGAGTTTATAATCTCCCTTTCACCGCCGTTTAATGCGCCATTTTTATTCAATACCGCATCAGGAACACCAATCTTACCACAGTCATGCACCAAGGCAATATACTTGATTAACGTTGCCTCATCTTCACTTTTTCCCATCCGACGTGCAATTTCCTCAGAATACAGTGCCACACGAATAGAATGTTCCTGTGTGTACTGATCCTTTGCATCCACTAGATGAGCAAAAGTTTCCATCGCCTGACAAATAATCTGACGATCTTTTTCCGCCTGCTGCTCTAATTTTCTCAACCTGAAATATACCCATATATATACAGCCAGCAGGATTGTCCACACGGCAAACAACATAACCAATATCCAGAACATAGGATAGCTTGTAATCTGCGTATCGTAATATCCTGTAATCACAAAATGATCAAATGAAAGCAACTCTCCCGAATATAGGACAAATCCAAAGGTTTGGTCTCCGCCATTTAAAATTTCTTTATTGTACTCCATGGGAATGATCTCAATTCTGTCATTCACCATTTCAAAAGTTCCATTCCAATAACTGTCGATCACACCCTTGCGTGGAAGATATATAATGAGTTTCCACTCCTTGATGTCTTTGCCCGTATAATTTTCAATAATACCGTCATACTGGGCACCAACCTCATAATTTTCGCCGCGTTCCACACTAAGCCAGTCTTGTGAAGTATTCATATAGACCGCAAGAGAATGTTCCAGTTCCTCTACGGATTTATTTTTCAACTCAAAAGTAAATGGCTTGTTATTATCCCTATATACACAGATTTGTAAAATTCCCACACTGATTATGATTGCAAGCAGGGATATTCCAAACAGTTTCAAAAAATGTTTACGATTATGTACGACGCTTTTTTTCTCTTTGGATTTCTTCTTCATGACAACCTCAAAATCGATAATCTTGTACTTTATAACCTATTATTAACCGAACCTATAAATCTTCATGACAAAAATAACACATATAATTGCCCCTGGCAGAATATGCAATCAAATTCTCTGCTGCACAGTAATGGCATTTTACCATACGATATCCCTGTGGTACATGATCACCTTCATATAACCGTATAGCCGCTATACGGTTACCTCTTTTCTCCATACGCGTCTGCTTCGGTGGCTCCGTATAAGGTCTGCTTACATTTGGTACTACTGTTGTCTTTGCCGGTCTTTTTGCAAATACATTGTTTTCAGAACGGTGTCTGTCTTCTGCCGCGCAGTTACGTTCCACATTTGGAGGCACTTTTTTATGCTCCGGCATCACCGCAAAGTTCTTTTTAACCGGCTGTGACACTGGTCTTTGGTAAGTAGCTGCTTTACTCTTCTCAACTGTGGAGTTTCCAATCTTACCTGCCTTCTTTGCTCTCGAATAAGCAATGGCACCTACTATAATCAGCCATATAATCCCTTCTATCATCTGTAATTCCTTTCTCCCCTTTTTAT
The DNA here is from genome assembly GCA_964531805.1 of uncultured Lachnospiraceae bacterium. GTDB lineage: Bacteria > Bacillota > Clostridia > Lachnospirales > Lachnospiraceae > RGIG8767. The sequence goes on along the minus strand of CAZHGE010000026.1, from coordinate 11,034 downwards.
CTCTAACCAGTCTGATCTATCGGCTCCGTTCTATAATCAACAGTTCTACACTCAAAACATCATTTAAACGTCCTGTTTTTACTGCTTCATCTGCCGCAACACAAGCTGCCAGAGCATCCTTTAATTCCCTCATTTTAAAACAGGATGCTTGTTTTTCATACTTTTGAACGATAAATGGCGCCAATCCGACTTTCTCCGCAATCTGTCTGCTGTGAATTTTTTTCTGTTGTAATTCCTTTACCTGCAGCATCAAGTTAAACTGTCTGGCAATCAATGCTAAAATTCCCATCGGTGGTTCTTTTAAAGTTAACAGGTCATGGTACATATCAAGAGCTTCCTGCTGCCTTTTTTCCGCAATTGCAGCAACCATCTCAAATATCCGATTGCTGACACGCTGGGTACAGATCGCATCAATATCTTCAGGGGTTACTACCTCTTTATCCATGCAATAGCACATTAATTTTTCCCATTCTGTGCGAATGTTTGCCATTTCTGTGCCTGTCTTTTCTAAAAAATGATTGATCGTCAATTCATCAATCGCCTTCTGGTCCTGTTTTGCCAACGAATAAATCCATTTCTTCAAGGTCATCTCATTTTGTGGCGCAAACTCACAAATCCGTCCATTTTCCTTAATGGTCTTAAATAATTTGGAACGCTTGTCGATCTGTGTCTCTACCAGAACCAAGACCACGCTTTCCGCCGGTTCTTTCAAATATTCCGCCAACGCTTCACCACCTGATTTACACAAACCGCTGTTTTCTAAAAAAATTACTCTTTTATCTGCAAAAAAAGGAAGTGTTTCTGCCAAATCAATAATCTCGCCTACATTAATATCCTTACCTTCGTAATAATGGTAATTCATAGTATCACCTTCCGATACCAAAGCGGCTTTTAACTTGTCCCTATACTGCTTCCGAAGGTAATCTTCTTCTCCAAACAACAGATACATTGGCTTATATGTTTGATTTTTTAAATCCTGTATCAGTTGCTGCATGAAACTACCCTTTCATCTTAATCTATTATAGTCCAATAAAGCAGCACGCGAAGTGTGACTTCGTTTGGTACTACTATTATACGGTAACTACCTGTTTTTTTCTACCGTTTTTTCCTTTCCTTGTACTCTTAAGAAAAATGTGATAAGATTGACAACGTTGTGAAGAATTCATTTTATTTTACATAAAGATAAGACGTGGCTTTTTCCATCGTCTTTAGGAGTATAATCATGACAGAAAATAAAAAACTTGCCTTTTCAAATGGTATGCGGGACGGTATCCCCATTGCAACAGGGTATTTTGCCGTTTCCTTTACTCTTGGAATTGCCGCAAAGAACGCAGGCTTTACCCCTTTGCAGGCAATGATCGTCAGTATGACAAATAATGCCTCTGCAGGTGAATATGCCGGATTTACTTTAATCAGCCAAAATGCTGGTTACTTAGAACTGGCACTGATGATTCTGGTTGCCAATGCACGCTACCTTTTAATGTCCTGTGCTTTATCCCAAAAACTGGACCCGAAAACCCCATTATTGCACAGACTATTGATCGGTTATGATGTGACCGATGAGATTTTTGGTATCTGTATTAATTCCCCCGGTAAACTAAATCCATTTTATGCCTATGGTGCCTTCAGTGTGGCAATTCCCGGCTGGGCAATTGGAACCTATCTTGGCGTTTTGATGGGAAATGTTCTACCTGCTAATGTAGTAAGTGCCTTAAGCGTAGGCCTTTACGGTATGTTCATTGCAATCATTATCCCACCCGCAAGGAAAAACAAACTGCTGGCTGGTCTGATTGTGGTTTCTATGATACTAAGTTTGTTGTTCAGTGTACTTCCTTATGTATCCCAGATTCCGTCCGGAACTGCTATTTTGATTTTAACCATCGTAATCTCAGCAGTTGCGGCAATCCTATTCCCAGTAAAGGAGGAATCTGAAAATGGAGCATAATATTTATATCTATATGCTGATTATGGCTGGCGTAACTTATTTGATTCGAGTGCTGCCCCTTACCCTGATCCGCAAAGAAATAAAAAGCACTTTTATCCGTTCCTTCTTATACTATGTACCATACGTGACACTATCTGTTATGACGTTTCCAGCAATCATTCAGGCAACACAGAATCCTGTTGCCGCTGCTATTGCCTTTGTCGTGGCAATTTTGCTCGCATGGTTTGGAAGAAGTTTATTTCAGGTATCTGTGATTGCATGTATCGTAGTATTCGTAACGGAGCTATTTCTGGTGTAAACCAAACGCCAGCACGCTTTGCTATCCGTCTTATTGGACCAAACGCCAGCAGTCTCCGCCTGCTGACTTATTGGACAAAATGAGACCCGTTTCATCTGAATATGAAACGGGTCTCATTTTTCTATTATTACTATAAATTTTTTCTTACTTAATTACGCGAATCCAGCCTTCTGGCGCTTCAATACGTCCCATCTGGATACCAGTTAATGTATCATACAATTTCTGTGTGATTGGTCCCATCTGTGTCATACCGCTTGGTAAGCAGATTTCTTTACCATGATCTACGATCTTTCCAACTGGTGAAATAACAGCAGCGGTTCCGCAAAGACCACATTCAGCCATATCTTTTACTTCTTCTAATGTAATTTCTCTTTCTTCTGCTTCTAATCCTAAGTATTCCTGAGCCACCTGAATTAAAGATCTTCTTGTAATAGAAGGTAAGATACTGTCAGACTTAGGAGTTACTACCTTATTATCTCTTGTTACAAATAAGAAGTTGGCACCGCCTGTTTCTTCTACCTTTGTTCTTGTCTTAGGATCTAAGTACATATTCTCATCATAACCTTCTTTGTGAGCAGTTACAATAGCATGTAAACTCATAGCATAGTTAAGACCAGCTTTGATATGACCAGTTCCATTAGGCGCAGCTCTGTCAAAATCACTTACTTTAATGGTAAGAGGTTTAACGCCTCCTTTAAAATAAGGTCCAACTGGTGTTGCAAATACTCTGAACTGATAATCATCAGCAGGTTTTACACCTATAACCGGGTTAATACCAAACATATATGGACGAAGGTATAAACTTGCACCAGAACCATATGGTGGAACAAATGCTTCATTTGCAGCTACTACCTGATCAATTGCATCTAAGAATCTATCTTTTGGGAAAACAGGCATTTCCAGACGCTCGGCAGATAAAATCATTCTATCCGCATTTAAATCAGGACGGAAGGTTACGATATGTCCGTCTTCTGTTGTGTATGCTTTCATACCTTCGAAAACAGTCTGCGCATACTGTAAAACACCGGCACATTCGCTCATGGTAATCATGTCATCCTCTGTAATCATGCCATTGTCCCATGCGCCATTTGTATAATTCGCTACATAACGTTTGTCAGTCTTAATATAGCCAAAACCAAGGTTTGACCAGTCGATATTTTTCTTTTCCATAATATCTGCCCCTCTTTCTGTATCTTATCACTTATGCAATATCTTTACGCGGCACTCTTAACTAATGAGATGGCATATAAAGTATTATGCCTTTTAATTTAGCACTTTACCGCAATAATTGTTCTCATTATAATACCATTTTTTTTATATTTCAATTCTTAATAATGGAATTATCTCAATTTATTCCTTAAAAATGCCGCCACGCAAAACGTGACGGCTTATTTACTAAATATTCTTAAAATGGAAGCTTCTTTTTCCTGTTGCATAGTCATTTACAATATGACCATCTCCATACAATTTGTATTTGTAGGTTACCATACCTTCTAATCCTACTGGACCTCTAGCATGCAGTTTGCTGGTGCTGATTCCTACTTCTGCACCAAATCCATAACGGAATCCATCTGCAAATCGTGTCGAGCAATTTTGATATACCCCTGCCGAATCCACCATTTCCATAAATACCTTTGCAGTATCTGCATTTTCTGTCAAAATACAGTCCGTATGATGGGAACCAAAATAATTGATATGGTCAATAGCTTCTTCCACACCGGAGACTAATTTTACAGACAGTACCAAATCCAGATATTCTGTATGGAAATCTTCCTCTTCCATCTCTTCACAGTTCAGTATCCGGGCTGCCTCTTTAGATGCACGATAAGATACATTATTATCTTTTAATACTGCTGCCAGCTTTGGCAGAAAAGTATCTGCAATATCCTTGTGTACTAACAGCGTTTCCACCGCGTTGCATGCTGCTGTATACTGTGTCTTGGCATCCACAATAATGGAGATTGCCTTTTCTTCATCCGCATCCTTATCCATATAAATATGGCAAACTCCATCCGCGTGTCCCATAACCGGAATTTTTGTATTATTCATAATGTACTGTACAAATTGATTAGAACCACGAGGAATCAAAAGATCCACATGTCTGTCACAGGCAAGCAGTTCATCTATCTCATTATGAAGTGTTGCCTGATGAAGTGAATATTCAGGCAGACCAGCTTCTATAATTGCCTTGTGAATACATTCAAATAAAACACGGTTTGTATTTACCGTTTCTTTTCCGCCCTTTAAAATAGCACAGTTACCACTCTTAATACAGAGACTGGAAATCTGTACCAATGCGTCCGGTCTTGCTTCGAAAATAATACCAATTACTCCGATTGGGCAGCTGACCCTGTAAAGAGTAAGACCTTCATCCAACTCTCTAGCAAGACTTTGTTTTCCCAATGGATCTTCTAAGGAAACCAACTGATCAATGCCATTGCATACGTCTGCAAGTTTTCCTTCATCAAATTTCAAACGCTTCATTACAGCCGGTGCAATGTTATTTGCACCGGCTGCTTCCATATCTTTATGATTGGCTTCAAAAATAGCTTCTTTATTGGCAAGCAATGCTTCTTTTACTTTCAACAAAGCATTATTTCGCTGTTCACAGGTCGTAATGGCAAGCTTAGGAGATGCCATCTTCATCTGTGCAGCTACCTCTTTCATACTCATCTGCATAATGTTGTCAAAATCCTTTCCTACTACTGCATACTGTTACAAAGTATACAATAGAATACTGTCTTTATGCAATTCTTAACAGACGTTCAAATTCTGCTTTCGGCAATGGCTTAGAAAAATAGTATCCCTGAATATCATCACATTTTACCTGCTGTAAAAATGCTACCTGTTCCTTTGTTTCTACACCTTCAGCCGTAATGTTTAAACCAAATTGTTTTGCCAATTCCACCGTATGATGCAGTAATACTTCACCTTTGCTGTCACCGATATAATCGATCAAACTCTTATCTAGTTTTAAAATATCAAAATTCATGGTATTTAATGTAGCAAGGGACGAATATCCGCTACCAAAATCATCTAAAAGCAGACGGAATCCGGTATCATGAAATTTATCCATCAAACTGGTAATATCATCATTTTCAAGAGTTGCACTCTCTGTAATCTCCAACTGTACATACTTCGGTGCAAGATCAAAAGATTTCAAAATTTCTTCATAACGGTTCGCAATACCACTAAAGAACAAGCTTGCTCTTGAAATATTAATAGAAATCGGAATCAGTTGTTTACCTTCTTCCAGCCATGTTTTCTGCTGTCTGCATACATTTTTAAAAACATATTCATCTAATGCTGCAATCATACCATTACGCTCAAATAATGGAATAAACTTAAATGGCGGAATCAGTTCTCCATCCTTGCGCCAGCGGACCAACGCTTCTGCACCAACAATACTTCCATCCATGGTATCGTATTTAGGCTGATACCACACTTCAAATTCTTCACACTCAATAGCATTCTCAAAACTATCTTCTAAATGTTTATTGTCAATGGCCTGCTGGAATACCTTATCATCATAAAACGCATAATTTAAATCGCGTCTTGTTTTAATTCTGTTCTTTGCCTGACTGGCACGACTATACACTTTTTCTAAACTTTCAAATCCATCCAATGCACAGATTCCGAAATAAGGCATAACATGAGGCACGTTCAATACCTCTACCAATACGTGCATCTCCATGGTCAGATTCTTCAAACGGTCAACGATTGCATTTTCATCATCCGTATTCAGATACATGACAAACTGGTCCGCATTAATATGGGCCGCCAATTCGCCATCCTGAAGAGTTTCTGTTAAAACATCCCAAATATTGACAAGAAGCTGGTCACCCATTTTCTCACCACAGATGTTGTTGACAATACGGAAATCCCCAATATCGACAGACACAACATACCCACCGGACGGCTTCATTTCTTCCAGTTTATCCTTAAAGCAGGCATAATTTGCACCGCCTGTTAATTCATCCTCATATGCCAGACGCTCTAACATCTGATTCTGTTTATGCATTGCCACAAAGTAAACTACGAATACAACTGTTAATCCAGCAAGGATTAAGTTAATCATACGCTGTACATCATACCAAACTACATTAAACTGCTCTGCAAACAGGGTCCCTGGAATTACCGTAAACAAATACCAGTCATTGTATTCGCTGTAAGAAGTCACCGGCATATAATACGCATAATATGATTCCTTATAGTGAAGTTTCTGTGCGTTCGTTTTACCAGACTGCATATCGTTCATGATCTGATAAACTACTTCCTTATTACCAGGTGCTGCGCCAATTAAAGCCTGCGCAATACTTAAATCTCCGATATCCTCCATATTCTGAGTAATATCATAACCAGCCACAATTGTTCCATCCGGCTTCATAATAAAGGTCATACCCTCACTATTAAAAATATCCTGAATTAACATCTGGCTGAACTCATCTGCACTATAAGTTGCAAATAAAACACCTACAATAGTACTATTGTCCTTTGCATAAACTGGTACACTAAAGATATTGATTTCCTCTTTTTCTCCCAAAGAATCCACTATACGGTCGGAGGCATATGACTCCCCTTTCATCCCCTTGTCAAAACAAGTCGTATCCTGCAAAGTACGCTGATAACCGTCCGTAGTATAGGCAATACCATTTGTATCTATAAATCCCATACGCTTAAAATGATACGTCTCTATGTATGGCTTCATTACGTCCAGTTTGGCCCTGATACTGGTAATCTCATCCTTCTGAAATTCTGTCGCTACACCATTTAATAAAATATGGATTGCATCTACCTGTTTCTCCATTGGTCACCCCATAAAACATAACCTAGTATACGTTGTTATTCCCCTTAGACAAATTTATCTGTCATTTTCCCCACTTTGATGTTATTATACCACTTTTTTTGCGACTAGAATACTATTTTAATGTAAATTTTTTGTCAAATATTACTTTTTTATTTGTAAAAATATTCATTTTTTCTTATTCTGCATATACTGATAAAAAAGGATTTTTTTATGCAAAGATATAATCCACAAAATATTTTTACTTCCATTTTAAATCGAAATACTCCCGCAGCAATATCCCGTATTCAGGGAAGTTCTGACTATGCCAACTTGTATGGTACCGTTTCATTTTACGAAACTCCTTTTGGCGGTGCATTAGTCAGCGCCGAAGTTTATGGTCTCCCCGGTTCCGGTTTCTTTGGGATGCATATTCATGAATTTGGAGACTGCTCCCAGAACTCCGGTAATGTACTTCCACCATCGGGTGTAATACAGCCACGCAGCATCTCACAATCTCCAGATAGCATGATGGCTCCTGATAATATGCAGGCATTCCGCAGCATCCGCCCACCAATGGATATGCAGGCATTTCCTAACACCGGTAATCATTACAATCCGGATAATGTTCCTCACCCTGAACATGCAGGCGACCTTCCTCCACTTCTTAGTAATAATGGATATGCATGGATGAGTTTTTATACCGGACGGGTTAACCTCAATGATGTAATTGGCCGCTCCCTTGTCATTCACGGTATGGCAGATGACTTTAGAACACAGCCTTCTGGTAATTCAGGTGACAAAATCGCCTGTGGCGTGATTGAGACATTATAATATTTTCTGTGCTCGCTTCCTGTATACATTTGCATAAACTGGCTATACTTTTTTTAATCCCTATATTAATTAAAGAAAGGAAAAGTTTATGCACGAAGACAGTATTACATTATTAAAAGAAGTGGATGCCGGATGTTTGATGGCAATCAACAGTTTACAGCAATTAGAAGAATATGAAATGCCGGAAGGTCTCTTTCAAATTATTTCCAAATACAAGGCAAAGCATGATGAACTTCAAAAAGAAGCCTCCCAATTACTACACCAATGCCACGAAACAGATAAGCAGCCCGGTATGATGGCATCCGCCATGTCCTGGCTTACCACGGAAATGAAAATGATGATGCGCGAGGATTCCACCCAAATTACAAAGATTATTATGAATGGCTGTAATATGGGAATTCAGAAAATTGGCGAGAAAATAAGCCAATATGATCAGGCCTCAGAAGATGCCAGAAAGCTAGGCCGAAAACTAATTAAAGTTGAAGAAGAACTGATGAGTGAAGTGAAAGAGTTTTTGTAACCCCATTACTTCATACCCTTGCAAACACTCTTTCACATATAACAGAAAAGCAGTCGATGACGTAATCATCGGCTACTTTTCTGCTATATAATAGGAAATTTCTCTTAGATGAATATTTATTTCAACATCATCCTAAAAGGATATTTTCTTCCATATTTTTCTAATCTTTATCTCGCATGAAGGCTTCTTAAAAAAGTAAGATAACAGCCAAAATCACCAATCCGCTTTCTTTCCTCTCCAAGCATATCATCCCATACAATATCTAATTTCTTGCTATACATATATTTCGCAAGATCATTTTTTGCACGAATAAACAAATCATGGTTGCGGGAGCGCTCCTCATCAATTGCCAAGCGCTCCTGCAAATTTAGGGAAAACCACTTCTGACGGTAGCCTGCATAAATAACGGCACGCTCCATCATGTTTTCAAACAACTTATCAAACTCCGGATCGTTTTCAGGTGCAGAATGGATAATGCGGTCATATATTTTTCCACATTCCTCAAATGTAATCGTTCCGGATTCTTCTAAATAAGATTCATAACTATGTGTTTGCTTCATTTTCATTTCTCCTTTGTTTGTGTTTCCACCCATATGCAATGCTGAATCCAGCAAGAAGCAATAGGATGCATAAAATAAACAACACAATCAGATAGTTCCCTGTCATATCATAAATAAATCCATAAATAGGAATTAAAAAAATAGACGCCAAGGGCACTCCTGTCGATACCTTTGCATATATTTTTTCATAATCAGTCATTCCAAAAAAAGCCCGAGTGAGGATTGGGGCCGTAACCATCACACTTGGCGTTACCAAACCATTTAAAACAGCCGCGGCCATAAAAATCATAAAATGGCTGCCTCCAAATAAAAATCCCACAATCGCAGCCAGCCAGATACCAATAATCAGATAACAAGTCCTCAGTCCACCTATCCTGTCACTTAGAAAACCAATGAAAAAAGAACCTATGGCATTTCCTATGGATGCCACAGACAATACCATCCCAATCTGTGTCATAGAATAGCCAAGCAGTGTTCCATAAGTTGGAATATGCTGCACAAATACAGCCACACCAGTCACTGCAAATAAAAAGGCAAGCAACGCGTAAAAAGCAGGGGAATGCGTTGATTTCAGAACATTATCTGAAACTGTCTCTTGAGACAAATTGCTCCTTTTTACATCCTTGTTTTTGGACATCCCATCTGTATTCTCTTTTTCCAGCGAATCCACTTTATCCGTTACCGCATGTATCGGTTTACTGCGGATTAAAAAGACTGTCGCTAAAAGCATCACACAAAGAGATAGCAGTCCCATGGAAAAATACGCTGCGCGCCACCCCTTTGTACCAATCATAGTAGAGGTCATTGGCTGCAATACTGCCCCAAACAGCCCGACAAATGCAGCTTGTATACCTAGAATTGTACCTATATTTTTATGAAACCAACGGTTTATCAAAATAGGTCCTAATAAGTTTACCAAAATACCTGCACCCATGGCAAGAGGAATGGCAAGTACATACCAGCCCGTCACATGCTTCATAAATCCCAACGCCCCAAAAGCGATAGCCTGTAAACATATTGCCACTGCAGCAACCCAGCGTACATCATATTTATTCAGCAACTGACCAGCATAACTAAACCAAGCAATCTGTACAATGGATATGATACTAAAATAAATAGACAGCGTTCCTATTCCCGTCCCTAACTCATCTGCTACTGGTGCTAAAAACAGGCTTGATACAGTATTCAACCCTGTTGCAAATCCTCTTACAATTATAGTCCCTGTTAATACCAGCCATGGCAGCCAGCTGCGTTTTTCATTTCTCATATCATTCACCTTTTTATTCCCGAAAAAATTTCCTTATATTTTTCTCACAGATAAGTATGGGAAATTTATGGCAAAATATACGATAAAGTATTATTTTTTCCCCTTCAAGCGGTTTACTTTATGGAAAAAATATACTAGAATGGATTCTGAGAAAAATATTTAAAGGAGATATAGATATGAATATTTCACCATTACAAAAAGCTAGATATGAATATGCTCCAAAGCTTCCTGGAATGCTCAGAAACGGTATTGCTGATATCTGTGTAAAGGAAGGTGCGGAAACTGCAAGTGTAGCAGATCAGGACAAAATCAAAGCACTTTTCCCAAATACTTATGGTAAGAAGGAAATCACATTCGAGAAAGGCCAGAACACATCTGAAGCAAAGAAACAGATCGTTGGTGTTATCCTTTCCGGTGGACAGGCTCCTGGTGGACACAACGTTGTTTGCGGTTTATACGATGCTTTAAAAGCAACTAACAAAGAAAACGAACTTTACGGTTTCAAGGGCGGTCCAAGCGGACTTATCGAAGATGACTACATTGTTATGACTGATGAATATATCGATCAGTTCAGAAATACAGGTGGTTTCGATATCATCGGTTCTGGTAGAACAAAATTAGAAACAAACGAACAGTTTGCTATCGCTGCTGAAGTTTGTAAAAAACACGGCATCACAGCTATCGTTATCATCGGTGGTGACGATTCCAACACAAACGCTGGTATCCTTGCTGAGTACTTTGCAGCAAACAACACAGGCGTTCAGGTAATCGGATGCCCTAAGACAATCGATGGCGACTTAAAGAACGAAGACATCGAATGCTCATTC
>CAZHGE010000025.1:0-30502 GCA_964531805.1 uncultured Lachnospiraceae bacterium | reverse complement strand
GTATTGACAAATTTATTCGGGTAATATATAATTCAATCATAGAAAACAGAGAGAGATAAGAAAACAAAGAAGTGCACGAATCTCTGATATAGAGAGAACTGATGTCAGTTGTAACTTGTTAAAATAAGGCAGAAAGGAAGGTACGGTCCAACAAAAACTTAACTGAAACCCAATTAGCGTAGAGAAAGCATGAGAGAGTAGCACATAGTAAAGAGGATGAGATTGCTACGGTACGATTAGTACAAAGGATAAGGATGCGAAGAGTACGCGGACAACTAAATAATGATTAGACTTCAAGTATATGAAAGAGAGGTATAATCCCTTGGAAAGTATAGTTTAGAAGCGGGTATCAATACAAAGAGATGTGTTGGTATCCGCTTAAGTTATGTTTTGGTGTTGTTTATGTGGAAGTTATATTTTCTTATGTTCAGGCGTGAAATTAAGAAAATCCTAATACTCTATGTCAAAAAATGGGATTGGAACTAATTTTGTTATATGTTATACTCAAAACTGTATGAATATTGACCGGTAGTAGAATTGAGGAGTAATATGTCAGATTTAGAATTTCAGAATGAAGAAGATAAAAGAGAGTATAGAAGAAAGAGAAGAATACGTAACCAGATCCTGGCGTATGTTTCGCTTGTTCTGATTCTGCTCATTGTTAGTGTGGGCTTGTTTTTTGCAATAAAAGCAGGAAGTGCTGTGATGGCAGAAAAAGAGCAGCAAAAAATGGAAGAGGAAGCACTTGCCCAGACACTGGAAGAGATGACAGAATCGTCAGAAGTAGAAACGGAAGTGGAAACAGTTGTTGAAGAGGAAACAACTACGATAGAAGAATATACGGACGAAGAATTGCTGGATGAAATCGTAGATGCCTGCATTTCGGAGATGTCGTTAGAGGATAAAGTGGCAGGCTTATTTATAGTCACACCAGAGGCATTGACGGGAGTTGACAAAGCTGTCAGAGCAGGTGATGGTACGAAGGAAGCATTGGAGAAGTATCCGGTTGGTGGTTTGATCTATTTTAAACAGAATATCCAGTCCAAAGATCAAATCACGGAGATGCTTGCAAATACAGTGTCCATGAGCAAGTATCCTATTTTCCTTGCAGTGGATGAAGAAGGAGCAAGTGTTGCAAGAGTGGCAGATGCTTTAGGGTTAGAAGAAGCGGATTCTGCGGCAGATATGGGGGCTACAGGAGATGCCAACAATGCTTATAATACGTATAAAGAGATCGGAACTTATTTAACAGAGTATGGATTTAATTTGAATTTTGCACCAGTAGCAGATGTGTTGACTGATCAGGATAATGGTGCAATTGGTGATCGTTCCTTTGGAAGTGATCCAGCTGTTGTATCTGTTATGGTATCATCTTCTGTTACTGCATTAGAAGAAGTTGGAGTAACAGCATGTATGAAACATTTTCCGGGACAGGGAGATGCGGATGGTGATACACATGAAGGTCTTGCGTCCAGTGACCGTACATTAGAAGAAATTAAGGAAACAGAGTTAAAACCATTTGCGGCAGGTATGGAAGCCGGTGCGCAGATGATTATGGTGGGACATTTTACAGTTCCGGCTATTGATGAAGACAATACGCCTGCCTCATTATCTAAGAAAGTAATTACTGATCTGCTTCGAGAGGAAATGGGTTACAATGGTGTAGTAATCACAGATGCATTAAATATGTATGCTATTTCAGAATATTATGATTCTGCTCAGGCATGTATCATGGCATTTAAGGCAGGGGCTGATATGGTTCTTATGCCGGAAGATTTTGAAGCCGCCTATGAAGGTGTTTTAGCTGCAGTAAAAGATGGTACAATCAGTGAAGCGCGTATCAATGATTCGTTGAGAAGAGTGTACAGAATAAAATACAAAGGAACTATTGACAACTAAGAAAAAATAAGTTATATTATGTTTTGTCGTCAGCGCGACAAACATAATATGCGCGAGTGGCTCAGCGGTGGAGCATCTCCTTGCCAAGGAGAGGGTCGCGGGTTCGATCCCCGTCTCGCGCTCTTTTTATAAAAACAGGAACATTAAATTTATTAATGTTTCTGTTTTTTTGTGTCTAAAACTCTATACTACCATAAAATGAAAAAAAATGGTACAATAAAAATAATATAAATCTGTTATGTTACAGGAGGTGCGCTTATGAAACTACAGTTTATTGGAGCAGCACATGAGGTTACAGGAAGCTGTCATTATTTAGAGGCTTGTGGCAGACATGTTTTAGTGGATTATGGTATGGAGCAGGGGACGAATTTATTTGAAAATGCACCATTGCCGGTGGAGGCTCCACTAATTGATTATGTGTTTTTAACACATGCACATGTGGATCATTCCGGTTATCTGCCGCTTTTATATGCAAGAGGATTCCGTGGAAAAATTTTTATGACAGAAGCTAGTGCGGATTTATGTAGTATTATGCTGCGTGACTGTGCCCACATTCAGATGCAGGAAGCAGAATGGCGGAGCCGTAAAGCAAAGCGTAGTTCACAGGTAAAAGAAAAAGAACCTTTATATACAATGGAAGATGCAGATGGTGCGATTAAGAGCATCATTCCATGTCCATACAATGAGATAATCAATATTAGTGAAGGAATCCAGATTCGTTTTACGGACATTGGACATCTGCTGGGATCATCTAGTATTGAAGTGTGGATGACAGAAAATGGAGAAAGCAGAAAGGTTGTATTTTCCGGTGATATTGGAAATGTGAATCAGCCGCTTTTAAGGGATCCGCAGAAAACAGCGGAAGCGGATTATGTGGTTATGGAATCCACCTATGGGGATCGTATTCACTCCATGGAACGCCCGGATTATGTAAAAGAACTGGCACGCATCATTCAGGAGACCTTTAATCGTGGGGGAAATGTGGTGATTCCTTCTTTTGCAGTGGGAAGAACGCAGGAGATGCTCTATTTTATCCGTAAAATTAAAGAAGATAAGTTGATTCAGGGATTTGATAATTTTCCAGTGTATGTAGACAGTCCGCTGGCGGTAGAAGCAACGGGGATTTTTATTGAAAATGAATTGACCTGCTTTGATGAAGAAGCAATGGAACTGGTAAGACGTGGTATCAATCCAATTCGTTTTCCGGGATTACGGCTAAGCATTACCAGTGATGAATCTAAGGCGATTAACTTTGATATGACACCGAAGGTAATTATTTCCGCATCCGGTATGTGTGAAGCGGGACGTATCCGCCATCATTTAAAACATAATTTATGGAGACCGGAATGTACCGTTTTGTTTGTAGGTTATCAGGCAGTTGGTACACTGGGACGCCATTTGTTAGAAGGTGCACAGGAAGTAAGACTTTTTGGCGAACATATAGAAGTTCGCGCCAGCATTGAAAAATTAGCGGGTATCAGTGGTCATGCGGATAAGAATGGTCTGATTGACTGGGTGACTGGTTTCGAAAAGAAACCAAAGGTGGTATTTGTGGTACACGGTGAAGATACTGTGACAGATATTTTTGCCCAAACTCTGATTGATGAGTATGATATGGATGCTTATGCACCATATAGCGGTACGAAGTTTAATCTGCTTACAGGTACCTTTGATTATGAGGCTGATCCAGTCCGTATTACGGCAACGAAGAAACATCATGCAGCTTCCAGTGTATTTGAACGCTTGTTAGCAGCTGGACAGAGACTCATTGGTGTGATTAAGAAAAATGAGGGCCGTCCAAATAAGGAATTGGCTAAATTTGCAGATCAGATTAATTCTCTTTGTGATAAGTGGGACAATTAATTGAGGGATCAAAACACTGGAATTTGCAATATATTGCAAGATAAATTAAATCTTTAATTAACAAATAGAATCGAGGAACGATATCATGAGTATGGCAGACCGCATTTTTGTGGATATGTGTAAGGATATTTTAGAAAATGGAACCAGTACGGAGGGGGAGAAGGTCAGACCGGTATGGCCGGATGGTACACCAGCGTATACGATTAAGAAATTTGGTGTGGTGAACCGTTATGACCTTAGAAAGGAATTTCCACTTTTGACTCTTCGCCGCACGGCTTTAAAGAGTGCAACAGATGAGATGCTATGGATTTGGCAGCAGAAATCCAACAATATCAATGATCTTCACAGCCATATTTGGGATGAATGGGCGGATGAGAACGGCTCTATCGGTAAAGCTTATGGTTATCAGCTTGGCGTAAAGCATCAGTATAAAGAAGGGATGATGGATCAGGTGGACAGAGTCATTTACGATCTGAAAAACAATCCGTTCAGCAGACGTATTATGACTAATATCTATGTGCATCAGGATCTTCATGAGATGAATCTTTATCCATGTGCATATAGCATGACATTTAACGTAACGCAGAGACCGGGAGAAGATAAATTGACGCTGAATGCGATTCTGAATCAGCGTTCCCAGGATGTATTAGCGGCGAATAACTGGAATGTAGTCCAGTACTCCGTGCTTGTGCATATGTTGGCACAGGTATGTGATATGAATGTAGGTGAATTGGTACATGTGATTGCGGATGCGCATATTTACGACCGCCATATTCCAATCATCAAAGAATTAATCAGCCGCCCACAGTACGACGCACCAAAGTTCACCTTGAACCCGGACATCAAAGATTTCTACGAGTTCACCAGAAATGATGTATCGGTAGAGAACTATGTCACTGGCGAGCAGATTACAGACATACCAATCGCAATTTAAAGGAGATTTTTATATGAACATGATTGCAGCAGTCGATAGCAACTGGGCTATCGGACACAAAAATAAATTATTAATCAGCATTCCAGCGGATATGAAAATGTTCCGTCAGGAAACCACGGGAAAAGTGGTGGTAATGGGAAGAAAGACTTTAGAGTCCTTTCCGAATCAGAAACCGCTGCCAAATCGTACCAATATTGTGCTGACCAAAAACAAGGACTATAAAGTGGATGGTGCCATTGTAGTATATTCCGTAGAAGAACTGATGGAAGAATTAAAACAGTATGACACGGATGAAATCTATATTATTGGTGGGGAGACGATTTACCGCCAGATGCTTCCTTACGCGGATGTTTGTCACATGACAAAAATAGACCGTGCCTATGAAGCAGATGCGTATTTTCCAAATCTGGATGAAGACCCGGAATGGGAAGTGACCGCAGAGAGTGATGAACAGGTATATTTTGATACCACATATGCTTTTGTAAAATACGAACGCGTATCTGGAAAATAAAATAGCGGTCGAATTTATAAAATGAGACAGGATTAGAATAAGCTTTAGGAGTAAAAGACCAGCATGAGGATATTACACACAGCCGATCTGCATATTGGAAAAGTCGTGAACAATTTTACTATGCTGGAAGATCAGAAATATGTGTTGACTCAGATGGTCGACATTGTAAAAGAACAGAAAATTCAAGCATTTATTATTGCTGGAGATGTTTATGACAGACCGATACCTTCTGCGGAAGCCGTATCGGTTTTTCACTGGTTTATTCAAAAACTCCATGAAACAGGAGTGACGATCCTTTGTATCAGTGGCAACCATGATTCGCCGGAACGTCTGTCTTTTGCACATGAAATTTTAGGAGAACATGGGGTATATTTTGCAGGAACCTATGAAGATAAGTGTATGCAGGTAACGTTACAGGATGAACATGGACCTGTTGTCTTTACTCTGATGCCATTCGTAAAACCAGCTCTTTTACAGGAAAATTCTTCTCAGGAAGCAGTGGAGCATATGCTTCATGATACCTTTGAAAAGAAACAGATGACAAATGTGTCAGAAGCAGAAAGGCCGGAAAATAAGCGTACTTTAGATGCAGGCAGACAGCTTCTGGTTACTCATTACTTTGTGACAAATGCAGGAAGGGCACCGGAATTGTCTGATTCAGAATCCCATGTTGCAGTAGGGGGACTGGATAATGTGGACGCTTCTGTTTTTGCGCCATTCCACTATACTGCTTTGGGACATATACACAAGCCTCAAAATATGTATAAAGAAAATTCGAAACAAAATCCGGTTGTATATGCGGGATCGCCGCTTGCCTATTCTTTCTCAGAATGTACCCAGGAAAAAAGTGTGGTTTTAGTAGACTTGGATAAAGAAGGTTGTTCCCGGATAGAGAGGATTCCGCTAAAGCCGCTTCATAGAATGCGTAAAATCAAAGGACAGTTAGAAGATCTGATTAGTCCGAGTTTGGAAGAGCATCTGGACCAAGAAGATTATTTGCAGGTGACTTTAACAAATGAAGAAGAACTGATTGATCCCATCGGAACACTGCGAAGTGTATATCCTAATGTGATGCAGCTTATCTTTGATAAGAAAGAAAAGGAATCGGCTGGGGAATTTACAGCGGTGGAAACGGTAAGCAGGAAGACTCCGGGGGAATTATTTGAAGATTTTTACAGCCTGATCCGGGAAAAAGAAATGGATGAAGCACGAAAACACGTGATAGAAGATATAATTAAGGAATTGGTATGAAGCCTGAAAAGTTGATCCTCTGCGGCTGGGGACCTTATAAAGAGGAAACAGTCATTGATTTTGAAAAATTGAATAGTTCTGGTCTTTTTCTGGTGACGGGACAAACAGGCGCGGGAAAGACAACTATTTTTGATGCGATTGCTTATGCGTTGTATGGTGTGCTCAGTGGTGAAGTGCGCGAAAAAGGCAGTGTGCGCAGTGATTTTGCAGGAGAAGATACAAAAACCTATGTGGAATTGTATATGCGCCATAAAAAGGAATTGTATCATATCAGTCGCAATCCCGAATATCTGCGTCCTAAGAAGCGTAAGAGCGGGGAAAAAGCCTTTACAAAAGAGAAGGAAAATGCAGTGTTGACCATGCCCGATGGTTCCATTATTGCCGGTAATCAGGATGTGACAGCCAAAATCGAAGAATTACTGCATATGGACAGTAGACAGTTTAGACAGATATCTATGATTGCCCAGGGGGAGTTTTCCAAGATGCTGTTTGCGTCTTCTACAGAGAAAAATGCTATTTTCCGGGAATTATTCGGGACGGGCATCTATGCACAGATACAAGCCCAGTTAAAAAGCCGTGCGGGTCGTTTGTATCAGGAATACATGGTTTATAAAAATAAAATGGAAGAAGATGTTCACTTATTGGACTTACAGGATGAGGAATGGAAATCAATAGCGGATAGCGAAAATCTTGATCCTGCATGCGTGGTGGAATATCTCAAAACTGCTTTGAAAACAGAAAAAACAGAACTTTCAAAGCAAAAAGAAGAGGCGGATTCTTTAGAAGAAAGACTTTTATCCCTGCAAAAAGAGATTGAGAATATCCGTCAGATTAATGAACGTTTTAAGGAATTAGAACAGAATCAGAAAAAAATAGAAAAATTGATAAAAAAACAGCCAGAAATGACTGTTTTAAAACAACAGATTCAGACAGCTAAGAATGTACAGGTTCTTTTTTTTGAAGAAAAAGTACTTTTAGAAAAAGAACAGGCTGTGGCAGAGTTGGTAAAGCGTACAGAGAATCTTGAAAAAGAATTATTAGAGTTATGTAAACAAGAAAAGGAACAGGAAAATGTTCTGAAAATAAAGGATGCGGCATTGGAGGCTTTTGCATTAACTGGGCAAATGACAGAAATAGAAACCGCAATCAAACAACAGGTAGAAAAGAAAGCGCAGCAGGAGAAACAGCTCCATGAAGCAAGAGTGGCATATGAGAAGGCCCAAAACGATGCTGAGATAAATAACAGACGTTATGAAGAAGCCGATGTCCGCTACAAGAAGGCTGTAATCGGTATTGCGGCAAAATTGGTAAAAGAAGGAGAACCCTGCCCAGTGTGTGGATCTGTGGATCATCCAAAGATTGCACACGTGGAGGAAGAAATACCGGATGAGAAGCAGCTGGAACTTTTAAAGGAGAAGGCGCAGAAGAGCCGGCTAGAGGAGAACCGTCTTTATGAACAGGCATTGCTTTTAACAAACGAAGAGAATCGTTTGCACGAAGCGGTACAGGAACTGGTGGCACAAAAGGAGCAGCTGGTGCAAAAAATGGATTCTTTTGCACCGGAAGTATTGGATTATATTCAGTTCCATACAAGAATACAGTTAGAGCAGGTTGTTCAAAAAAACCTGGAAATACAGACTATGCGTCAGGAAAAACAACGTAATTTGGAAGAAAACAAAGTGCAAGAGCAGCAAAAAAGGGCAGAAGTAAAAGAAAACCGCCGGATTTTTACAGAAAAGTTGGCGGAAAGTGGTTTTGCTAAAGAAGAGCAGTATAGAAGTGCTGTTAATATGTTGGATTGTCTTTCTGATTGGGAAACCGAATATCGTTCCTATGAGGATGATTTCATGACTGCTAAAAAAATGCAGGAATACTTGCAAAATACTTTGGAAGGCTGTGAATTAAAGGCGGAAGAGCCTTATACTGTGGAATGGGCGGATAAGCAGACTGCCTTAAAAGAATGCCGTAAGGTGATGGAACAGTTAAATTTGATCATCAGTCAGATGACCCGGTCTTTGGAGGGGATTGAGAAAAACTGCCAAAAAGCAGAAATAATCAGAGAAGAATATGGTATTGTAAAAGATCTGGATGATTTGGCGAATGGTAATAATGCCAGACGTTTGGTATTTGAGCAGTATGTTTTGGCGGGGTATTTTGAAAATATCTTAAAGGCTGCCAATATTCGTTTGTCCAATATGACGGAGGGCAGATATGAACTTCTGCGTGCCGGACAGGTTAGCGATGGACGTAAAAAGGACAATCTAGAGATAGAGGTTATGGATTATTACACGGGGCGAAAGCGATCCGTAAAGACGTTATCTGGTGGAGAAACTTTTAAGGCATCACTTGCCATGGCACTGGGGATGAGTGATTGTATACAGGCGGAAAATGGCGGTATGGAAGTGGAAACACTGTTTATTGATGAGGGATTTGGCGCTTTAGACGAAGAATCTCTGGAACAGGCATGTGAGACACTGCAAACGCTTGCTGGTAAAAACCGGATGGTGGGCGTAATCTCCCATGTATCGCAGTTGCGAGAGCGGATTGAGCATCAGATCATAATTGAGAAACGAAACAACGGAAGTTATGTGAAAATTATTTAGAAAAGCAGATAATGAGTGAAAGGCTTGGAAATGAAATTTAAATTTAACATAAGAAGGATTCTGCCTGTAATCTTGGCAGGTATGATGCTGATTTCCGGGTGTGGCAAGGCTTCGGAGAATAAGAAAGTAGTGTTGACAACCGGCTTTGGGAAAAATGAAGTATTCCGTATTGAAGAATCTTCCTGTTCAAAAGCGGAGATGATGGTGTATTTGACGAATATTCAAAATCATTATGAAACGGTATTTGGCAGCCGGATTTGGGAGACAAATATCGGTGGTGTTTCATTGGAGGAAAACGTAAAAGATACGGCATTGGCAAAGATGGCACAGATAAAGGCCATGACTCTGTTGGCAGAGAAACATAATGTTACCCTGACAGCAGAAGAAAAGGATAAAGTAGAGGAAGCGGCAGCAGAATATTTCAATTCTCTTAATGAAAAAGAGATTGAGTTAATGGGAATTACAGAAAATACCATTGTTTCCTTATACAGTGAATTTGCAGTTTCTAACAAACTGTATCATTATCTGATTAAGGATATTAATCCGGAAATCAGTGATGATGAAGCCCGTACGATTACGGTGGAGCATATTCATATTAAGACGTATAATCTGGATGAGAATGGACAGAAGGTGGAATATTCTGACCATGCTAAGAGACAGGCTTATGAAACTGCATTGGAAGTGGCAAAAAGTGCAAAAGCAGGAGAGGATTTTCATAGACTTGCGGATAAGTATAGTGAAGATGATACATTGACTTATTCCTTTGGTAAAGGAGAAATGGAGGCAGGCTTTGAAGAAGCTGCTTTTAATCTGGGAACGGATGAGATTAGTGATGTGGTAGAAACCCAGTATGGATATCATGTGATTAAATGTATTAGTACTTTTAATAAAGAGGTAACCGACGAAAACAAGAAGAAGATTGTTGAGGAACGGAAAAAAGAGGTTTTCGGTGAGGAATATGAGACATTTGTAGGTTCTCTTGTAAAGAATCTGAATAAAGAGTTGTGGAATGAGATTACATTTATCCATGATGAGGAAGTAACGACCAGTGATTTTTTTGAAGTCTACAATAAGTATTTTGAGAATGAAACCTACGGTCTTTAATCCTGTTTATGAAAATTTTAGAAATATGAAAAGCCTTGTAAATACTGGCTTTCACACAAATTATTAGCACTCGCGTTTGATGAGTGCTAATTTTATCTTGACTTTTGATTTTTGCAGGTTTAAACTTCTTTTTAGTCCAATAAGACGGCTCGCAAAGCGTGCTGGCGTTTGGTGGATGCTGGATGGAAGGATTCAGCTGAGAAACATGAATACGTGCTTTAACAGATAAGTAAGAAAGGATAGTGATGTAATTATGGCACAGAAACATGGAAGTTTATCTATCAACAGCGAAAATATTTTTCCAATTATTAAAAAATGGTTGTATTCCGATCATGACATTTTTTACAGAGAGTTGATCTCTAATGGATGTGACGCTATCACAAAATTGAAAAAACTGGATATGATGGGAGAATATACACTTCCAAACGATTACAAGGCGAAAATTCAGGTGATCGTAGACCCCAAGAATAAGACATTGAAGTTTATTGATAATGGTATTGGTATGACCGCGGATGAAGTAGAAGAGTATATCAATCAGATTGCTTTTTCCGGTGCAACCGATTTTATTGAAAAATATAAAGATAAAACAAACGAAGATCAGATTATTGGTCATTTCGGACTTGGTTTCTATTCTGCTTTTATGGTGGCAGATGAAGTACACATTGATACGCTTTCTTATCAGGACGGTGCAAAGGCTGTTCATTGGGAATGTGATGGCGGTACTGAGTTTTCGATGAAAGATGGCGACAGAAATGTAGTAGGAACAGAGATTACTTTGTTTTTAAATGAAGAGGTGCTGGAATTCTGTAATGAATATAAGGCAAGAGAAGTAATTAAGAAATACTGTTCTTTCATGCCGACAGAAATCTATTTATCGAAAGCAGATACGGATGAAACACAGACCATTAATGAAGAAGACAAGCTTCCTACTGATGAGATTGTAGAAACAATCGTACCAGATGCAGATAAAAAAGATGAAAAAATTAAACTTAAAATTAAGAAAAGACCAGAACTGTTAAATGAAACACAGCCTCTTTGGACAAAACATCCAAATGAATGCAGTAAGGAAGAATATTTGGATTTCTACCGCAAGGTCTTTATGGATTATAAAGAGCCGTTATTCTGGATTCATTTGAATATGGATTATCCATTTAATCTGAAAGGTATTTTATACTTCCCTAAGATTAATACCGAATACGAATCCATTGAAGGAACCATTAAATTATATAATAATCAGGTGTTTATCGCGGATAATATTAAAGAGGTTATACCGGAATTCCTTCTGTTATTGAAAGGGGTAATTGATTGTCCGGATCTTCCACTGAATGTATCCAGATCTGCATTACAGAATGATGGATTTGTGAAAAAGATTTCTGAGTACATCACAAAGAAGGTTGCAGATAAGCTTTCTGGTATGTGTAAGACAGAAAAAGAAGAATATGAAAAGTATTGGGATGATATCAGCCCATTTATTAAGTTTGGCTGTTTAAAGGATGATAAATTCTGTGAAAAGATGACAGATTATATTCTCTTCAAAAACTTAGATGGCAAATATATGACACTTCCTGAGTGTCTGGAAGTGAAGCCGATTGATACGGATGAAGAAAATGAGGATGTTGCAGATTCTGTGGAAGCAGCAGAGAACGAAGCAGAAGAGTCAGATGAAAATGCTGCTAAAGAAAAGATTATCTACTATGTAACGGATGAACAGCAGCAGAGCCAGTACATCAATATGTTCCGTCAGGCTAAGATGGATGCAGTGATTTTAACTCATAATATTGACCAGCCATTTGTTTCCCAGTTAGAAGCAAAAAATGAAGGCGTGAAATTTATGCGTATTGATGCTGATTTAACAGATTCTTTCATGAGCAAAACAAGCAAAAAGGCTCAGGAAGAAATGAAAGCACAGGCTGAGGAATTACAGAAAATCTTTAAGAAGGCATTAAAGAAAGAAAATATTACAGTAAAAGTAGAAAAACTGAAAAATAAGAAGATTTCTTCTATGATCACAGTATCGGAAGAGGCAAGAAGAATGCAGGATATGATGCGCATGTATGCTATGAATGGCATGGGAATGGGTGGATTTGGTAACGAAGGCGAAACACTTGTATTGAATGCAAATCACCCACTGGTTCAGTATATTGTGGCGAATCAGGATGGTAAAAATACCAAGATGTTCTGTGAACAGTTATATGATCTTGCGAAATTACAGCATGCTCCACTGGATGCAGAAGCAATGACTCGATTTGTACAGAGAAGCAATGACATTATGTGTGCATTGAATGAAGAATAAAAGATAAAAAAGACGCGTTTGTTAAAAGAAAAGTTAACAAACGCGTCTTTTTTAGTCTGGTTCTGCAATTCTGGTTACACCGACATAGATGTCAGAAATGGTGTACCAGGTTGGATAATCCGTAATTCCGGTTGCGGGAAGATCAAAAATGCTTTGAAATGTACGCACCGCTTCTGCTGTTCTTTCTCCATAGATTCCATCAGCGTTAATTCGCGGAATTGCTGGGAAATTACGGGAAATACGACCAAGCTGTTCCTGCAGCTGGTATACTTTTTGACCGGATGAGCCAATGGTTAGATCATATCCGGGGAAGGAAGAGGGAACGCCGCTAATGGCTTGTGAGGTATTGATGAAAATATCGTTTCCGTAATAATAGCGGAGGATATCTATTGCATCATAGCCTTCTTCTCCCAAATTTTTACTTCCCCACTGACTTAAGCCGCTGCAGGTGACACGTACACCGTCGCAATAGGAAGCGAGAATTGGCTGACGGATTCCGGGACGGGATAGATAATTGGCAAATACGGAATCTACCAGATAATCAATATTGGAATATATATTACGTCCATAAATCCATTTTTGATCGTATGCAGTACTGGATGTAATAGTAAAGTTTTTGAAACGGTTCCGGTACCACTCCGTATACACCCGGTTCAAAGTAAAGGACATGATAGCCAGAATATTGGCATAAATGGAACTTTCCGGCCAAGTGGCATAGATTTCGCTGCAGGCAACGTTTTTTATATAATCTTTATAGGTTACATAGTAGTTTGGTGCGGTGTTATCGTCGGGAAGACCGTCATGAACAATAATATATTCAGGGATGACAACCTGATTGAGCACGATTTCACCGGTGTCGGCCACTGTTTTGATTTCTGCTTCGGGGATTTTGGGAGGATATTCTGCATACAGCGTATGTGGATCAATGTCAATATCCTGATCCGTTGGCTCTTCCGTGCCGGGGAGTGGAACCATGCGGATATCCTGAATGGCTTTGATGTCTGGAAGAATCTGGGCACCGGTTAATACCGTGGTTTCATATCCGGGAGCGGATACGGTTACATTGTATTCGCTGTATGGCATACTGCTTTCCGGTGTTAGGCTGTATTCCAATGGTGGGGCTGGCAGGGAGATTGTCTCTGTTTGACCAGATGAGTCAGTGTTTAACTGCTCCAAAATATTTCTTTCCTGGGGCATGGTGTTTTGAATGGTAACAGTGGCATTTGTAATGGGGAGATAATTGTTTTGTGAAAAAACATTTATCTGCAAAGTGCCGATGTCGGGAAGATTTGTGTTATTGATTAAGGAAGAGTCCATAAAAACCTCTATAAATACATACTTATTTTATATATATGAGATAAAAAAAGAATGGTTCCGTGGTACCTTGGTTTTCTTGCAAAACAATAGTGGATAATGGTATACTAAAACGGATATTATAAAAAGGCAGGTGAGGGAGTTGTCGGATAAGATTTCGAGATATTTAAATGGCGAATTTGAGTACGAAGGCGGTTCGCTTATTTTTTCCTGTTCCAAAATTGAAATCAACATGAAACCGGATGAAATATATACGGGCTCCTTTACCATAGAAGAGCAGTCAGGCAAAACGGTAGAAGGAAGAATTTATTCTACCAATATGATTGTGCAGTGTCTGAACGAAGCGTTTAGTGGCACACAGATGGAGATGGATTACAGTGTTCACACAAGAGGAAAAAAGTCCGGTGATGTCATCAAAGGTGAGTTTCATGTTATTAGTGATGTGGGCGAATATACTGTGCCCTATGTTATCAATGTAATGCATGAGTTTATGGAATCATCTCTGGGCAGTATAAAGAATCTGTTCCATTTTACGAATTTGGCCAAAAGCAGTTGGGAAGAGGCTGTTAAGTTATTTTACCATGAAAATTTTTCTTCTATTCTGACAGGAAATGATAGTCACTTTAGAAGTCTCTATAAAGGACTGACTGTTTGTGGAAATCCTAATAAGAATCTGGAAGAATTTTTAATTGGCATCAATAAGAAAAAAGCCATTGAGTATGAAGTGGATAAAAATGTTGTCAAGCTGATTAATCCGGATAGTTCGTCCTCCCAAACGATACGTATTACCAGACAGGGCTGGGGATTTTTGCTCTTAAAGGCTAAAGCAGAAGGTGATTTTATCCGTTTAGAGCGCCGGATGCTTACAGATGATGATTTTTTGGGAAATACCTGTGAATATCATTTTTACATAAATGAAGATGCTTTGCATGAAGGCAATAACTATGGGAAAATAGAATTTTTTCATAATTATGGCAGTTTTTGTGTGGAGGTGCATGTGGTGCATCGCATGGAGGGGCGCAGCCTGCATACTTCCCACCGGAATAAGAGGATTATGTATTCTCTGACCAGATATTATCTGGATTTCAGGATGAAGAGATTATCCTTGCAAAAATGGCTGATCCAGACTAAGGAATTGCTAGAGCATTATCGGATCATAGATACGGATGGAATAGAGTGCAGTTTGTTTGAAGCTCATCTTTTGATTACGCAGGAACGTTTTAATGAGGCAAAATGGATGTTAGATCATGCAATAGCGGATCCGGAACAGTTGGATGATACGTTGTATTGCTATTACTTGTATCTGACATCTTTATACAATGTGGACGAGTACTATTCCAGACAAATTGCGGATCGGATCATGTCCATTTATCATAAAAATAAAGAAAACTGGCGTATCGCATGGCTTCTTTTGTATTTATTAGGAGATATCAATAAGAATGCGGGAAGTAAGTGGAATTTTGCGTTGCGTCAGATAGAAATGGGCTGTTACAGCCCGGTATTTTACTTAGAGGCGCTTACGATTTTAAACAGTGAGCCATCGCTGCTTTTGCATTTGGAGGAAGCGCAGATGCGCTTGCTGCAGTTTGGGGCAAAGATGCAGTATCTTTCACCTGAATTGATGCAGCAGATTTTATCAATTGCGGCAAGAGTAAAGCAATACGATGTCCGTCTTTTACGGATACTGATTATGATTTATGAGAGAAAGCCGCAGCAGGAAGCGCTCCGCGTAATCTGTACGCTGTTGATGAAGGGGGAACGCCTGGATCAGGAAAGCCATATCTGGTATGAAAAAGGTGTAGAAGAAAACCTGCCGATTACCAAACTCTATGAATATTATATGATGAGTATGGACATCAATAGGGAGCATGATATCCAGAAAAAGGCGTTAATGTATTTTTCTTATCAGTGTGCTCTTTCCGTGGATCACACAGCCTACATCTATCGTTATGTAGTAAAAAACAGGGACAAACTGGGGGAATTGTATGATTCTTACCAGCCTCAGATTGCCCGTTTTCTGGTAAAGCAGTTGTATGCAGGTAAGATTAGCGGTAATCTCGCATATTTATATCAGGAAATCATTATGAAAGAAATGACAACACCGGATAACATCCAGCAGTTTGCCACTCTTTTATTTATCAATAAGATTACAGTAAGCAATCCGGAAATTGTCAATATAGTTGTTTTGGATGATCGTTTGCGGGAAGAAATGGTCTATCCGGTAGTGAATAAAAGTGCCTGCATAAAGATTTTCAGTAATGATCATACGATTTTATTAGAAGATGAAAAGGGCGGCCGTTATTATGGTACGGAGGATTATCAGATTGAGTGTTATTTCCTGCCTAGAAAATATACCGCACTTTTAAGTGATTTTGCTAAGGACTGCATAGAGTTTAATCTTTATGTCTGCGGCGATAACAGGGATACTTTTACAGTGACGCCTAAGAATGCGGATAGATGTCGTTATTTAATCCAGCAAAGTGAACTGGACGAAGAATTTCGTAAAGTGCTGTATATGAGCTTGTTAAATTATTATTTTGAACAGGATGAGCGTATACATTTAGAAGAATTGTTAAAAGAATTAAAGCCTGAAGATGTACTGATAAAATACCGCAGTGATGTAGTAAAATATCTGTCGATTTATGGCATGAATGAAAAAGCCTATGAGTTTACCATTGCGTATGGTCCGGAAAATATAGAAGCAAAAACCATTGTTCGTTTCTGCACAAATCTTTTAGAATTGGGAGAATACCCGGACTGCGGGGAGATGACCTATATGCTTTACAGTGCATTTGAACGCGGAAAATACAATGTATTGGTATTGGAGTATTTGATTCGTTATTACAATGGACTTGCGAAAAATATGCGTAATATCTGGAAGGCTGCAGTCAGTTTTGATGTGGATGCTTATGAAATTTGCGAACGCCTTCTGTTGCAGACACTTAAAACGGGTGCCTATATTGCAGAAGAAGGGCAGATTTATGAAAATTTTTCGAAAGAAAACATGCATTCTAAGATCAACCGGGCATATCTGGCGTATAAGAGTTATGAATTCTTAGTACAAGACAGACTGGTAGCGAAATATGTGTTTGAAGGCATTGAGCGCCTGCATGAACAGGAAGAAGAGATTACGGATGTATGTATGATGGCATATTTGAAATTTTACAGCCAGAATGTAACTCTTTTATCCAAAGAGCAGGAAAAAATCTGTGAAGTATTTTTACATACTCTTTATGGTGAGAGAAATATCCTTATGCCATTCTTTGCAGAATTTAAAGGCATTTCTCCTGATGCGGCACGTATTGCCAATGCGGAATTGATTGAGTATAAGGGCAATCCGGAAAGTACGGTGGTCATTCATTATTTGATTAACCGTGATGGTCAGGAAAATGCGGATTATGCAAGAGAAGAAATGAAAAATATGTATGGCGGCATTTTTGTCAAGGAATTCCTGTTATTCTTTGGTGAAACGCTCCAGTATTATGTGACGGAAGCCCATGCAAATAAAGAGCAGCTGACCGAAAGTGGAACGATTCAAAAGAGTGATTCGCTTTCAGATGCATCTACAGACCGCTATGCGCTTGTGAATGATATTGCGGTTGCTGCTACTTTAAAGGATTATAGTACAGCCAGGGAATTATTGGAGGAGTATGCCAAAAAGGAATTTACGGCAGAATCTTTATTCCGATTACAGTAAATTAGGACAAGGGGAAAGGTATGATCTTAGCGAATGACAAAATGATAATAGGATATGATCTGTCTTTTGAATATGCGCAGATATCCTACCAGCGTCAAAATGGCGAAGTGCCGGAAACATTTGCATTAGTCAGCGGGACAAGACAATATAATATTCCGGTCTGTTTGTTCAAACGCAGCGAGGTCAACCAGTGGTTTTTAGGAAAAGAAGCGCTTGCTTTTGCGGGACATGAGGAAGGTACCTTGGTAAAAGGACTTTTACAAGCTGCATTAGAGCAGAAGGAGACCTATATCGGGGAAGAGGCATTTGAAAGCATTGCCCTGCTTGCATTGTTTATCAAAAGAAGCCTTTATCTGCCGGGAAAAGAATGTAAACTGGACAAAGTGGCGGGTATCATGTTTACCGTTCCTTTTTTGTCCGAAAAAATGATTGATTTGTTACAGCGTCTTTCAGTGCTGTTGAATCTTCCCGACTGCAAGATATATTTTCAGAGTCGTGAAGAAAGTATTTACCATTATATGATTCATCAGCCAAAAGAACTGTGGAATGAGGACGTTCTTTTATTTGACAGTTCGGATGAAAGTCTGAAAAGTTACCGCTTTATGAAAAACAGTAATACAAAGCCCATGGTAGCCTTTGTAGAAGAAACCGATCATGGTGCACTTATAGGAGAAGATGAAGAGAAAGACGGACAATTTTTGCAGATAGTACAGCAGAGTACTGCCGATATTTCCAGCAGTGTATTTTTACTGGGAGAAGGTTTTAATGGTGAATGGTGTCAGGAATCACTGCGTCTTTTGTGTCATAACCGCAGAGTGTTTAAAGGAAATGATCTTTACAGCAAAGGGGCCTGCTATTGTGTGCAGGAAAGATTGCTTGACCGAACTGGTCACAGTTCTTCCATTATCTTTTTAGGAAAAGATAAATTAAAGACGAATGTAGGAATGGAAGTATCCCGTCAGGGAGAGGATTCCTATCTTGCTATATTGGATGGCGGTGAAAACTGGTACGAGTGTCATAAGAGCTGGGATGTGATTTTACGGGAAGGAAACGTAGTTAAGTTTAAACTGACTCCATTAGATGGCAGAAATGTCAGATATATAGAAGTGGTGCTGGATGGTCTTCCCCAAAGGGAAATGAATACCACCAGACTGCATTTAGAGGCAACTATGACCAATGAACGGACATTAAAGATGCACTTATAGGAGAAGATGAAGAGAAAGACGGACAATTTTTGCAGATAGTACAGCAGAGTACTGCCGATATTTCCAGCAGTGTATTTTTACTGGGAGAAGGTTTTAATGGTGAATGGTGTCAGGAATCACTGCGTCTTTTGTGTCATAACCGCAGAGTGTTTAAAGGAAATGATCTTTACAGCAAAGGGGCCTGCTATTGTGTGCAGGAAAGATTGCTTGACCGAACTGGTCACAGTTCTTCCATTATCTTTTTAGGAAAAGATAAATTAAAGACGAATGTAGGAATGGAAGTATCCCGTCAGGGAGAGGATTCCTATCTTGCTATATTGGATGGCGGTGAAAACTGGTACGAGTGTCATAAGAGCTGGGATGTGATTTTACGGGAAGGAAACGTAGTTAAGTTTAAACTGACTCCATTAGATGGCAGAAATGTCAGATATATAGAAGTGGTGCTGGATGGTCTTCCCCAAAGGGAAATGAATACCACCAGACTGCATTTAGAGGCAACTATGACCAATGAACGGACATTAAAGATTCAGATTAAAGATATGGGATTTGGAGAAATGGTTCCATCTTCCGAGTTGTGCTTTACACAACAGATTGATCTTAGTCAGGGAGGCAGATAATGGAAAATGTGATTTTATGCAATGGCTCATATGCACAGAATCCATATCTTTTGGAAGAAGAGAATTTGAATATCTACTCCATAGAGGAATTGTGTTATTTTTTATATAAAAATGCTTTTTTGATACAGGATGATTTTTTCTCTGATTCCCTTCTGCAATGGATTAGTGATGAGTTACAGCTGGATGAATGGAGTAAGCAGCTTCGTATTTTGAGAGATAAGGGAGATGAAATACTGCGCTGTATGGAGTTTCTATTTCAGGCTTCCGGTTTTTATGGGGAAGAGGAAGTTCAGCATGTACGCAGTATTTTAAAGGACAGTAATCATTTGTCTGTAATCGAAAGAAAGAAGATACGGGCTGATGCACATTACAAAAAACAGAGGTATTTAAAGGCGGCAGCTGAGTATGAGCAGCTTCTTAAGGAAACGACGGAAGACCAGGTGAAATTCAGGGCGAAACTGTATCACAATTTGGGAGTCTGTGCTGCGGCAATGTTTTTTTATGATAAAGCGGCAGACTATTTTTTACAGGCATTTCATGTTTATCCGAATACAGAAAGCTATGTGCAGTTTTTAGGAGCACTGAAATTGGGGAGCAGTCAGGAAGATTATTTAAATTATTTGTCGCAGCATCCGGAGAGTTATGAGGATTCTCTTGAAGTGGAAAGCAGACTGACTCATATAGAGCAGCAGTGGGAAAAAATGCCATTTGATGAAATGCTTCAAAGCAGGATGGACGATGGAAATATGACGTATTACAATGTAATCAGACAATTGCTGAGGCAGGCAAAGGATGATTATATGAAAATGGTGGATAAGAGGTAGCGTATGGGTTTTATAAAGAACCTGCTAAACAGGTTTCGGGATACGGATGATTATTTTGAAGAAGATGAATTGCTTTGGGATGAGGAGTATTTCTGGCAGGAAGAGCGGTCTAATCAGGAAGATGACCGCTTAGAGGAGACAGCCCCCATTGAAGAGGATGAAACACAGTGGGATTGGGACACGATTACAAACGAACGGACGTTTTTAAAAATCAGTGATCCGTATCAGCGGGAAAAACTGATCCGCAGTCTGGTAGAACAGGTAAAGAATGCTTCCGGAGAAATGGACAAGCTTCAATTTGAATATAATGTGGTGACTGCTGCATTAAAGGATATGGATGAATTGGAAGCATTACCAGCGGATGAAAAACGCCGTGTTACAGAGTATGCCAAGAAGATTCTCCATTACCAAAAAGAACGTCAGGATTATCAAAGCAAAAGAAGTAAACTGACAGAAAGTCAGTATTACCGTATGGAGCAGTATGAGGATTCGGCTTCCAGGATTTATGAAGATATGCGTAAGGCAGAGAAATACCGTGAACTCATCAAGGATGATCTTAGCCGTTTAGAAGGTGAAAAACAGGCATATCTGTATCGAAAGGGTGAGTTAAAGGCAGCAATAGCTAACAGCAAAGGAATGGCAATGATTACCATGCTCGCCATGGGACTTTTACTTTTTATGCTTGCGGTTATGCAGTTTGGCTTTGAAATGGAAGTAATGGTAGGCTATTTTTTGACAATTATTGTAGGAGCCGTGGGATTAACCATCCTGTTTGCGCGGTATCAGGATCAGGTGAAGGATCTTTCCAAAGCAGAAAAAGGAATTAATCGGATTATCCTTTTGCAGAACACAGTAAAAATACGTTATGTAAACAATGTGAATCTGTTGGATTATTTGTATGTAAAATATAATGTAAAAAATTCCAAAGAATGGAAGATGACATTTGAGTTGTACGAAGAGGAAAAGCGTGCCAGAGAGATTAATGAACAGAATGAAGAGGAATTAGACTATTATCAGGCAGAGTTATTAAAGGTATTGCGTAATTTCCAATTGAGTGATCCGAGATTATGGGTACGTTGTCCATTGGCACTATACGATCATAAAGAAATGGTGGAGATCCGCCATGAGCATATTATCAGACGACAGAAACTTCGTGCACAGATGGATTATAATAAACGTATGGCAAAGGAAGGGGAAAAAGAACTTCGTGCCTTAATTGCAGAGTATCCACAGTATTCTAAAGAAATTTTAGGAATGATGGAACGGTATGAAGGTTGACAGAACCTCATACATTTGCTAAAATTAGGCAGATAAACTTCATTATGCTAAATTAGTAAAGCAATGAAAAAAGGAGTACATAATTATGAAAAAGAAATTAGCAGTAGTATTAGCACTTGTACTTGCACTTGGATTAGTTGGATGCGGTGCAAAGGAAGAAGCAGCTCCGGCAGCAGCGGATGGAGAAGCAAAGACATTTACAGTTGGATTTGATGCAGAATTCCCACCATATGGTTATATGGATGACAATGGGGAATATGTAGGATTTGATTTAGACCTTGCTCAGGAAGTATGTAACCGTCGTGGCTGGACACTGGTTAAGCAGCCAATCGACTGGGATGCAAAGGATATGGAATTGTCTTCTGGAACCATTGATTGTATTTGGAATGGTTTTACCATCAACGGAAGAGAAGATGACTATACATGGTCTTATCCATATGTAGATAACAGCCAGGTATTTGTTGTAGCAGCGGATGCAGGTATTGCTACAAAAGCAGATCTTGCAGGTAAAGTAGTTGGTGTTCAGAAGGATTCTTCTGCTCTTGCAGCATTAGAAGATGAAGAAAATCAGGAAAACCTTGATTTGGCAGCATCCTTTGCTGATTTAGTTCAGTATGCAGACTACAATACAGGATTTATGGATTTAGAAGCTGGTGCAATTGACGCATTAGCAATCGATATCGGTGTTGCAAACTATCAGCTTGGTGAAAGAGATGGCGGCTATGTGATTTTAGAAGAAACACTTTCTTCTGAACAGTATGGAATTGGTTTCTTAAAAGGAAATGAAGAATTAAAAAATCAAGTAGAAGAAACATTAAATGAAATGGTTGCAGATGGAACCTTCATGGAAATTGCAGAAAAATACAGTGATTTTGGTCTTGTTGAAAGCGTTTGCTTAGGTAAATAAAACGAAAGGGTCCGTTATGCGGGCCCTTTAAAAAGTCATAAGAGGTAACCTATGGAATTGACAGTTATGTTAAAACAATTAAGTGAAGGAATGGTAGTTTCAGTAGAAATCTTTTTACTGACCCTTTTATTTTCCCTTCCGCTGGGATTGATTATATCTTTTGGGCGCATGTCTAAAAATCCGGTTATCAGCTCCCTTGTAAAAATATATATTGCCATTATGCGTGGAACACCGCTTATGCTGCAGCTTATCGTAGTGTATTTTGCTCCTTCCATCGTATTTGGAATGAAAATATCACAGTCCTATCGTTTTACGGCGACGATTATTGCATTCTCCATAAATTATGCGGCTTATTTTGCTGAGATTTATCGTTCGGGAATTGAATCCATGCCTATTGGACAGTACGAAGCGGCAAAAGTACTAGGATTTAACAAATTCCAGACCTTTTTTAAGATTATTCTTCCTCAGGTAATTAAAAGAATTTTACCGCCGGTTACCAATGAAACTATTACGCTGGTAAAGGATACTTCTCTTGCTTTTGCTATTGCGGTAACGGAAATGTTTACCATTGCAAAACAGATTAGTGCGAAAGAAGCATCTGTTATGCCTCTTATGGTTGCGGGAGTATTCTACTTTATTTTTAACTATGTAGTAGCATTTATTATGGAACGGATTGAAAAGAAATTATCATACTATCGCTAGGAGAACGTTATGAATTTATTGGAAATCAACAATATGAAAAAAACATTTGGTGATTTGGAAGTCATCAAAGACATTTCCCTATCGGTAGCAGAGGGCGAAGTGGTATCCATTATCGGTCCGTCCGGTTCTGGTAAATCTACTTTACTGCGTTGTGCCACTATGTTAGAGGATATGGATGGCGGTAGTTTGAGTTATCTGGGACAGAAGGCAGCCTGGGAAGAAGAAAAAAATGGAAAAAATATGCTGGTATATGCACCGAAGAAGGAACTGCGCCAGATTTGTAAGAATTTTGGACTGGTATTTCAGAGTTTCCATCTTTTCCCGCATTATACTGTGTTAAAAAATATAATTGATGCACCGGTCAGCGTGGACAAGGTGCCCAAAAAAGAGGCTGTGGAGCGTGCTGAAAAATTGTTAGAACAGTTGGGACTTTCTGATAAACGGGATGCATACCCTTATCAGTTGTCCGGTGGACAGCAGCAGCGAGTATCGATTGCAAGGGCTTTAGCATTACAGCCAAAGATTTTGTTTTTTGATGAACCGACTTCTGCACTCGATCCAGAGTTGACAGGAGAAGTTTTAAAGGTTATAAAAGAATTAGCAAAAGAACATATGACGATGATCATCGTAACCCATGAGATGCAGTTTGCAAAGGAAGTATCGGACCGCATCATATTCATGGAGGGTGGTGTGATCGTGGAACAGGGAACACCTGATCAGATTTTTGCATCTGAGAATGTAAGAGTACAGGAATTTATTGGAAAAATCGCAAGATAAAGTAGTCGAAGATGACGGACATTGTATCATAATACAGTGTCCGTATTGTATTTTACAGGAGGTAATTATATGAGTACAGACCGTTATCAAAGCCCTTTATCCGAACGTTATGCAAGTAAGGAGATGCAGTACATTTTCTCACCGGATAATAAGTTTAAGACATGGAGAAAATTGTGGATTGCGCTGGCAGAAACAGAAAAAGAATTAGGACTTCCCATTACGGATGAGCAGATTGAAGAATTAAAAGCTCATGCGGAGGATATTAATTATGACGTGGCAAAAGCAAGAGAAAAGGAAGTGCGTCATGATGTAATGAGCCATGTATATGCTTACGGTGTGCAGTGTCCAAAGGCAAAGGGAATTATTCATCTGGGGGCTACTTCCTGTTATGTGGGAGATAACACAGATATTATTGTGATGACAGAAGCGTTGCAGTTAGTGCGCCGTAAATTGTTAAATGTGATGAAAGAACTGGCGGATTTTGCAGATGAGTATAAGGCGCTGCCAACACTGGCATTTACTCATTTTCAGCCGGCACAGCCGACCACAGTTGGAAAAAGAGCATCATTATGGCTGCAGGAATTTTATATGGATCTAGAGGATTTGGATTATGTACTATCCACAATGAAACTGCTGGGGTCTAAGGGAACTACGGGTACCCAGGCGTCTTTTTTGGAATTATTTGAAGGCAATCAGGAGGTTATAGATCAGATTGATCCCATGATTGCGAAGAAAATGGGATTTGCTGATTGTGTACCAGTATCAGGACAGACTTATTCACGTAAAGTGGATACCCGTGTGTTGAATGTTTTGGCGGGGATTGCAGCCAGTGCGGCCAAAATGTCAAACGATATCCGTTTACTTCAGCATTTAAAAGAAGTGGAGGAGCCTTTTGAAAAGAGCCAGATTGGATCTTCTGCTATGGCATATAAACGTAATCCTATGAGAAGTGAAAGAATTGCTTCTTTAAGCCGTTATGTATTGGTGGATGCCCTGAACCCGGCAATTACTTCTTCCATGCAGTGGTTTGAGCGTACTCTGGATGATTCTGCCAACAAGCGTTTATCCATTCCAGAGGGATTCCTTGCAGTGGATGGTATCTTAGATCTTTGCCTGAATGTAGTAGATGGTTTAGTGGTATATCCAAAAGTAATCGAAAAACGCCTTATGAGTGAACTTCCATTTATGGCAACGGAAAATATTATGATGGATGCAGTAAAGGCAGGCGGAGATCGTCAGGAATTGCATGAACGTATCCGTATTCTTTCTATGGAGGCGGGCAAAAATGTAAAAGTAGAAGGAAAAGAAAACAATCTGCTGGATCTGATTGCAGAGGACCCTGCATTTAATCTGACAAGGGAAGAATTGGAAAAGACCATGGACCCTTCAAAATATGTGGGAAGAAGCAAAGAACAGGTGGAGACTTTTTTAATGAATTATATCCAGCCTTTGTTGGAAAAAAATAAAGATTATTTAGGCATGAGTGCAGAAATTAATGTTTAGGTTGTAAAAGGAGAACAGTATGGTTAAAGCAGTAGTTGGAGCAAACTGGGGAGATGAAGGTAAGGGAAAGATTACCGATATGCTGGCAAAGCAGGCGGATATCATCATACGTTTCCAAGGCGGGGCGAATGCAGGGCATACCATTGTAAATGATTATGGGAAATTTGCACTGCATACCCTTCCGAGTGGTGTGTTTTACGACCATACCACCAGTATCATTGGAAATGGTGTGGCATTGAATATTCCACTTTTATTTAACGAAATTAAATCCATTACGGACCGTAATGTGCCTGCCCCCAAGATTTTAGTATCGGACAGAGCGCAGATTGTAATGCCATATCATATTTTGTTTGACCAGTATGAAGAAGAACGTCTGGGAGGCAAATCCTTTGGTTCTACGAAGTCCGGTATCGCTCCTTTTTATTCGGATAAATATGCCAAAGTTGGTTTTCAGGTGGCGGAATTGTTTGACGAAGACTTGCTGGTAGAAAAAGTAGAAAGAGTCTGTGAACTGAAAAACTGTATTTTAGAAAATCTATATCATAAACCGTTGATTGATAGAGCTGATTTGCTGCATACACTTCACGAATACCGGGATATGGTGGCTCCTTATGTTTGTGATGTGTCCGCATATCTGTATCAGGCGATGAAAGAAGATAAGACGATTTTATTAGAAGGACAGTTGGGGACCTTAAAAGATCCGGATCATGGAATTTATCCGATGGTAACATCTTCCTCTACTTTAGCAGCATATGGTGCAATTGGCGCTGGGATTCCGCCTTACGAAATCAAAGAAATTATTACGGTTTGTAAAGCGTATTCTTCGGCTGTTGGTGCAGGGGCATTTGTGTCGGAGATTTTTGGAGAAGAAGCAGATGAACTAAGAAGACGCGGTGGTGATGGCGGAGAATATGGTGCGACTACCGGAAGACCAAGAAGAATGGGCTGGTTTGACTGTGTGGCTTCTAAGTATGGCTGCCGCTTGCAGGGGACAACGGATGTTGCATTTACGGTATTGGATGTGCTGGGGTATTTGGATGAGATTCCTGTCTGTGTAGGATATGAGATTGATGGAAAAGTGACAACGGATTTCCCGGTTACACCTCTTTTGGAAAAAGCAAATCCAGTATTAAAAGTACTTCCGGGATGGAAATGTGAGATCCGGGGAATTAAATCCTATGAAGAATTACCGGAAAACTGTCGGAATTATATTGAATTTATTGAAAAGGAAATTGGGTATCCCATTACGATGATTTCAAATGGACCAGGTCGGGAGGATATCATTTATCGGGAAAGTTCATTGAAGAAATAAAGAGAAAAAGCATTGCCGTATTTTTATACGACAGTGCTTTTTTAATAGGACAAACAGATAGATGGTATGGCAGTATTTCTTGCGGAAAATAGTGGTAAATGAATAAAAAAAATGCTATATTAAAAATAGTATACATTGGATAAATATGCTTAAATACAATAACTTATGTGATAGGTGATGTATGGTCGAAAAAAAGAAGAAAAATAACATGAATATAGTAATTGATCTGCCCAGAACGAACCGGACCGCACTGCGAAGTTATTTGGTAAGTGCTCTTTTATATTCTATTGCAGGAGTGTTCCTTCTTTCGGGGGAGATTTTTGGTGCACAAATCTGGAAAGCAGCAACTTATTATATACTTTTATTTTTTCCGCTGCTTTTAGTGGGGGTTGATTATAAAGAGAACAGTTTAACAGAAGAATTTCGGTATAATCTGTATATGTCCTCTCTGATATTCTATGCCTATTTGTTGCTGCTGGACCGTGATTTTATTTGGATTATCTATGCGGTTTGGCTGATGGGGACTTCGATTATTTATTATGATATCCGTTTTTCCCGTTTGCTTGCAAAAATTATAGTGGGAATACATATTGTAACAACGGTATATTTGTATTTTAAAGATGGCGCAGCAGAGGGAATAAGGTTAATTTATATATTATGTGTCATGTTATTTGCTTTCTTCATTAATTTTGCAGCAAACCGTATGATTGTATTGCAACAGAGCAAGATGAAGGAACTGCATGATCAGAAGCAGCGTTTTGAGGCGCTTGCTTCGGTAAATGCCAAGAAGATTTTTGAATATGATTTAACAAAGGATGAATTTGTTTTAATAAAAACAAATGAAAACGGTGAGGAAAGACGGCGTAAGATTGAGAATTTTTCAGAGATTGCCAAACCGTATCGATATGTTTTATATGCGGACTGGCAGTTGTTTGATGAATTTATCGAAATGTGCCGCGACGGCAGGGAAAATATTAATGTACAGATGCGTCTGCGTAATAAGAATGCGGACTATTTGTGGTATCAGGTAAATGCAAAAACGTTAGTGGATGAAGAAGGCAATCCTGGAAATGTTGTTGGTACATTGGAAAATGTTGATGAACTTAAGCGTTATGAATTCCGCTTACAGGATGAAAATATGCGTGATCCATTGACAAAGTTGTATAAGCGTGCCTATGCAAAGCAGTTGATGGCAGAATTTTTACATAATCATAATGATGACCGATATGCTGGTTTATTGATTATTGATATTGATAATTTCAGTACTTTATGTGAGGAGATGGGCAATACCTTTGGGGATGAAGTGATCCGTAGTATTGCAGCAGATTTGGAAAGTATTTTTTATACATCCGACATTCTGGGCCGTTTAGGTGGAGATGAATTTGTAATTCTGATGAAGGATATTCGTGATCCGGAACATGTGGATAAAAAGATTCACGAGATACAGGAGGTTGTGCGAAAAACCTATACAGAGAAGGAAATGAATTTTACCAGTACGGTTACGATTGGTGCATCTATTTATCCTACAGATGGAGAGGATTTTGCACAGCTATATTATAAAGCAGAAAAAGCATTAACCTATGCAAAGGCAAATGGAAAAGACCGTCACGAGTTTTATGAAAAAGAAAAAGAACCAGAGTATGCACAGTTTGAAATAGAAGACAAGCATAATAAGATTAAGCAGAAAAATGAGATGGAAATGCTTAATAAGGAAAATGATTCGGATTCTCTGACAGAACTGGCATTTAAATTGATTGAAGAGTCGAAGGATACGGATAGTGCCATTAATCTTCTGCTTCGTCAGGTGGCAAGACAGATGGATCTGGATGGTATCTGTATCCGGAAAATAGTGGATAAGGAAAAGAAACTGGTGTATCCTTACCGCTGCATTATAGGAAATAGACTTCCTGATTTTGGAGTTGGTGTGGAATTTGACCAAAATCAGTGGGATAGTGAGAGAGAACGGTTTGAACAAAATGGCGGCTTTATGTGCTGTACAGATACTTCTCCACTTACCAATGAAAAGCATCAGGAATTGATTGACACCTATCATGTAAAGGCTTTTGCACGCAGTGCATTTTATGAGCGTGGAGAATATATTGGAAGTATTGATTTTATGGACTGCCGTAAAACGAGGGAATGGACAAAAGAAGAACGTGTAACCATGCAGACATTGGCCAACGTTATTTCGTCCTATCTTTTGAAGATGAAGGCGTTTGAAGATGCATCAGATACTGTGGAAAAACTGACGGGATATGATACCGTAACGGATTTTTATAAATATGAAAAATTCCTTTCGTTTGTAGAAGAATATTTCATTACAGCACCGAAGGGGAAATATGCTGTAATTTACATGGATTTTAGTAATTTCAAATTTATAAATGAGTTTTACGGTTATGAAGTTGGTGATAAGATTCTGCGGGATTATGCGGACGCGGCAAGAAATTACAAGGGTATTTTTATTGCAGGAAGCCGCGTGTTCTCTGATAACATTGTCTGCCTGGTAAATATGATATGGGACAATGAAGAGCAAATGAGGGACCGCCTGATAGCAGAAGGTGAAAAATTTGCCCAAAAGGTGCAAAATGAGTATTTGGACAGCAATCTGGCGCTGAATGTTGGAGTATGTCCGTTTACTGTAGATGGTGGTGAGGTTCCATTTAAGAGCATTGTATCCAATGCCAATCTCGCAAGAAAAGAAGCTAAAAAACCGGAAAATCCGAACTGTGTTGTATATAGTGCGGAAATGGGCGAAAAACTCATGAAAGAAGTTTCCTATGTGAACGAAATGGAAAGCGCCTTTGAAAATCACGAGTTTGTAGTATATTTCCAGCCCAAAATTGATTTAAAGAATCATATTATTACTGGAGCGGAAGCTTTAATCCGCTGGATTAAGCCGGATGGAAGCATGATTTTTCCAAATGATTTTATTCCTGTATTTGAAAAGAATAAAACCATTACAAAACTAGATTATTTTGTATATGAAGAAGTGTGTAAATACCTGGCCGAACGGATGAAAAATAAGGAACGTTTGGTTTGTGTATCTATGAATGTATCGCGTATTCATTTAAATACGATAAACAGATTGGTGTCCTATGTAGAAGAACTGTTAAAAAAATACCAGGTGCCTCCACATTTATTGGAATTTGAATTAACAGAAACTGTTTTTACAGACACTGTGGATGATACGGTTGAGTTAATGAGCAGGCTCCGAGAATTAGGAGTGAAGGTATCCATGGATGATTTTGGTTCAGGATATTCCTCGTTGAATGTATTAGCGAAGCTGCCTCTGGATGTATTAAAATTGGATAAGGAGTTTTTAAAGGACTTTGAAACCGATCCGGATGGTAAAATCATTATTCCAAGCATTATTGATATGGCAAAAAAATTGCGGCTCTGTGTGGTATGCGAAGGTGTGGAGACCAAACAGCAGGTAGAATTTTTACGTCAAGTGGATTGTGATCTGGTTCAGGGATATTATTATTCCCGTCCGGTTCCTCAAAATGTTTTTTCGCAGATGTTGGCGGATGATGATTTTGTACTTCATCATGAACAGACGCAGCAGTAGAAAACAAGCCTAGACTTTCAAGGAAGTTTGTTATATACTGTCAAAGGAAAATGTATACAAGTTAGTTTGATGTGTATACATGAAAAAGGAAGAATTTACAATTAGGAAGGATAATAAAATGGCATTATTAGAACAGTGGAGAAATAGCGCATATTCAGAAACAGCAAACAAAGGAGATTTGCAGAGACTTTGGACGAAGTATTTTGAGCAGGAAAAAGAAATCTATGCTCAGTTGTTAGCAGATCCTAAGACAGAAGTGAAGGGTACTGTAAAGGAATTAGCAGAAAAATATGATGTAACTGTTATGACTATGACTGGTTTCTTAGATGGTATCAATGAC
>CAZHGE010000024.1:0-31436 GCA_964531805.1 uncultured Lachnospiraceae bacterium | reverse complement strand
TTAATAATCTTTTATCGTTTTTGAACTTTTAAGATTTAGGGCGTCATCTAAATCTGTAGTTGAATATTTATAATCAAATCCATCGTTATCTACCATAATTAAAGTTTCAGGGTGATTTACATATTTAAAATGCAAACCATATGACCATTCATCTCCCCCATCATGATAAGTTATGACAAGATTACTATTTAAATCTCCCGATTCAATCTTCAACCGGTCGCATGTTTCTTCTCCGTTTCCATCTGTAAAAAAGTAAACGTACCCTTCATCAAAATCAATTATCCAATAGATATCGTATGAAACACCTTTATATCTGTACGAAAAAATACCTGTATTACCATTTTTTGCAGTTTCATAATCATTTGACGAATAAAATACCGCTGATTCATTTTCTACTTCACTCGTCTGGCTCTTTTGTGTTTCATCTTCTTCATTTTCTTTTATACTATAATATTGAATCTTTATTTTCTCTTCCTTATGAAATCTATCTCCTTCCTCAAAATCATCCCCATCTATACTTACCTCAGAAACATCTCCATCATTTTTTGTTGTATCGGAAGTATAATAAATATCAAGCGTTATATCCGAAAATCCTAATTCTTCAAATTCATTTTGTACTTCTATATAATTTTCCCCCTCATAATAATGACTTCCATATTTCATCACAATATAATCCGGATCTTTTTCATACGACATACTATACACAACAACAACTTCTGCTTCCTTAGACAAAATATCTCCTCTTTTATAATCTGTCTTTCCATCAATAGCAACTTCACTTACTGAACCTTCTTTTGTAATTCCGAAAAAAATATCATATTGAGGCTTCAAAACAATATTTTCAAATCCAAGTTTTTCTAACTCTTTACGTACATTTTCGTAATTATATCCCGTATAATCATACATACTGGCATCCATCTTAACTTCGTTTTCAGCCAGTTCTACCTTATAATCTACATATTCTTCTTCTAAATCTATACTATTGCGATAACACCATAATTCATACTCTCCTTCAATATCACAATTTACATCCCATGTGATATCCCCATGCACTTCCTCATTTTCACTACTAATAAATGCAATTGTATTAGTACCTTTTTTCAACCTAAATTCACAGTCTCCATCTTCCCCATGTGCAAGCGTATATTTTTTCTCTCCGTTTACCCAAACATCTACATCATATTTATTAAATAAAAGATTCGGAATGAAATCTATATGCAATTTTACAGTATATTTTTCATAAGGATAATGAGAAATAATTACCACTTTAGCATCAATTGGATATTCCTCAGATTCTGTAAAGTATGTACTACTATTAATAAATACTTCATTTATATATTCCTCTTCATATTCATCCGGATCTAAATCATATATTTCTTTTATTTCAACATTACTAAACTCTGCATCTTTAAATAATTCTGCAATATCATTACACTTATATTCTTGAATTATTTCTGATGAAAGAGGCACCTCTATTTTCTTAACCGTATGATATGAAATAACTATCCTCTCATCCGGCGAAAATTCATCATTTATTGTAAAACTAGTAATATCTCCAATTGCAATTGATTCAACAGTTCCTACTTTCGCATCATTACTAGAAACCAAATCTTCAAGTTCAATTAATTCTATTGTAGTAAATCCTAATTCTTCAAATTCAGATGCAACTGCACTCTGATTACCCCCAATATATTCTGTAATATCTTTTGCCATTTTAATATTATTATCACCGAAAACAACCACGCAAATCATTAACAAAATACAACATAATAAAATTATTACACATGTCTTTATCAAATCAGGCATTACCGGATTATTCTTTTTTTCCACTATTTTTTCTTCTGTTCCCATATCTCATCCCCCAAGCAACTATACTTTTAGTCTTTAAACGTACGATATACAATAACAACCTGCGCATCACAAAGAAATCTGGCTTTTTTATTGAAATCAGTTTTTCCATTAATCGAAATTTCCGTTACTTTTCTATTATCTATTTTAGTAAACCAATTTTTTCTCAAATCTTTCTTTTCTAATAGATTTATATTTTTAAATCCATAAGCTTCCAATTCTCTTTTTATTTCTTCGTAATCTTCCCCCCTTATATCCTCAGCACTTCTTGGGACTGATACATATGTATTTCCCACCTGAGAAGCTATAACATTCGAAGAATGTTTTGCTATACTTTCAATTGCACTTTCTCCAAACTTTTCAGCAGCAATTATTGCTGTTGTTTTTACAATTGCATTCAATAACCCCATAGTAATCTCCTTTTCACATCATTTATCTAAATCAATTTTATTTACCCTATACAATTGATGTCAACAGAACTATAGTTCATTAGCGTTAATTTCGTTTTCCCTTCCGATATGCTTTATAATTATATCACTCTTACTTCCATTTTGGAATCGTTTTGCTTCCATTTTGGATAAACTCATAAAAAAGGAGTTTATCATGGAAAGAGTCAACCAACGAGAAAATCACTTACTCGGTCAAAATATAAAGCGACTACGTCTCGAGAAAAATCTACGTAATAAAGATATAGTTGCACAACTTCAAGTACGTGGTGTAGAAATTACCACCG
The DNA here is from genome assembly GCA_964531805.1 of uncultured Lachnospiraceae bacterium. GTDB lineage: Bacteria > Bacillota > Clostridia > Lachnospirales > Lachnospiraceae > RGIG8767. Next base: position 28,855 of record CAZHGE010000024.1, on the reverse strand, counting down.
GCACTTACAGTAAAGTAGAAATGGGACTTAATAACCCAAGTGTTAACCTATTAATAGCATTAACAGATATTTTTCATTGTGATTATAATGAATTTTTTAAGGTGATCAGTTAAAGCAATCATTTTTATGCGGAAATGATTGCTTTTTATTTAAAAAAGAAACTAGGTGTTTTAAAACTTTTCATGTTATAATATTTATACAATTGAAAGACAAGGCAGTGCCTGGAAACAATGGCAAGATAAATTAAGAAGCATTCGTTGCTTCCGATTTGTCTTGCTTTTTTATTTGAAAATTAACTTTCTTACCACCCCATTATTACCTTTTATTTATTACTATCCTTTTCACGGAAAAATTTTTCCTATAGGGAAAGCAGCATAGATTTTTACAAAATTGCAACAAAAAAACTGTTAAACAATTAAATCGGATTTATTACCGTAACTTAGAAAGGAGCATTTATTACCATGGAAAATTATCCGAATCAAGAATTACAGGTCATGCCACAACCTAAGCCGTATCGCCTAATGACCGATGACGAACTAGCGCAAGTACTGACCACAGCAAAGAACTACAACATATTAATTCCGGCATTAATTGAAAAAGACCGCCGGAAAGATAAAATCATTTCGGAACTAAATAAGCGCATCTTACGTTTGGAGGAAAAAACGCTCAAAAAAGCCGGCAGACACAAGCAAAGTTTCCTGCATAACGGTGAAGAACTGACCGATGCTGAAATCGTCCGGCTTATTGACGAAGGACATTATGCTTCTATCGGAAAACTAGAAAGAACCGTCGGTGCCGGTAAAAATCAGTTACGTAATCGCTACAATAAAGTCAAAAACAATCTAAGGATTGAAAGGAGTATAAAGAAAAATGGGGATAGTTAGACCAATCGTACAAGACATTCTGATACCGGAGAATTACACCTCTTCTCCGGAAATCATAAAAAACTGCTTGCAGGAAGTTCTATCCGAAGGTATGATGTGTTCACAAGTCAGTGCTCCGGCAGATAATGAAGATATGACAAAGAAACAGAAAGAAAACATCATTAAAAAGCATATGGAGCAGTTCACAACTAAATATTATGAGTCAGACAGACGATGGCACTCATTCTTACCGGATGAGACTCTTCCGCGGAAAATAAAACCAATAGCCAAGCGTAAATGGGAAGATTTAGAAGCCATTATCCTTGCCTACTATGAAGAGCAGGAAGAAGAGAACAAGCGCAAGCAGATAACCCTGCGTACCCTTTATCCGGAATGGTTTGCCTACAAATGGCAGGAGAACAATAATTCCTGCTATATGCAGAAGATAGACGGTGTATGGAGACGGTATTACGAGAATGACAGTATCGTTGACCGCCCTATCGTGGAACTTACAAGGCTGGAATTGAAAAACTGGGCAAGAAATAAGATAATCTCCGAAAAACTTACCAAGAAGCAGTATTACAACATGGCACTCATCATCCGGCAGAGTCTGGAATACCTAGTGGAACTGGAAGAGATTCCTGCAAACCACTATTCCGAGTTCAAAATCAATGCCTCTTTGTTTACACCGGAAACGCCCAAAGAAGCCGAGCAGGAAGTATTCAGTGAGAAAGAAGAAAAGCAATTCAAGGCATTAGCGCTAAAGGAATTTGAGGAACATCCCGACCGTATTGCTGCTTTAGCCGTAATCATTAACTTTTCCCTTGGACTTCGTGTAGGGGAACTGGTAGCGCTTAAATGGAAAGATTTAAAAAACTCCTATCTGCATATACGGCGCATGGAACAGAAGCAGTTTGAAAAGTTGGAAAACGGCAAATGGCAGAAGTCCTATACTGTTGTAGAGCATACCAAGTCAGACGCCGGAAGCCGGACTTTGTATGTGGTAACTTCCGCAATGGAATTGTTTAACAAGGTAAAAGAAACAAATCTGCGAAACGGCTATTCCTGCGAACCGGATGATTCTATCTTTATTTACCAGAAGCACCGTATCACGGCAAACTGTATTGACAGTCATTTTGAGCGTTACTGCAAGGAACTGGGAATTAAGAAGAAAGGCAACCACAAAGCCCGTAAAACGGCTTTAACAAAGATTGCCGACAATCCTAACATCAATTTAAAAGATGCCATGGAATGGGCAGGACACCGAGACGTAAAGACATTTATTACACACTACTGCTTCTCCCGTTATTCCGATGAGCAAAAGCGTAACGAACTGGAAAAGACGCTTAATATTTAGTCCTCTTTAAGAGTGTAAAAAAGTGTAAACACATTTAAAACATCTATGATACACACCAAAAACACAAAAAAATAGAGAAAACATTGAATTTATCAGTGTTTTCTCTACTCATTAATTACTGCAGGTGGCCGGACTTGAACCGGCACGGGATTGCTCCCGAGGGATTTTAAGTCCCTTGCGTCTGCCTATTCCGCCACACCTGCGGACGCTATGTCAAATTGCGTGTTATAGTCGAAAACATGGATATACGTGCACCAAACGGCATCTGCCTTATTGGACACTGTTCCAACTAACCTCATCAACACGCTACTGGGCGGAGGTGGATTCGAACCACCGAAGCAATTTGCAGCAGATTTACAGTCTGTCCCCTTTGGCCACTCGGGAATCCGCCCATTCATCAGTTTTAACCGACTGTATATTTATACCACACTACACCCCAAAGCGCAAGTGTTTTTTATAGCGAGAATCTCTATTTTGTACCTAGCTGCACTTTTTTACTTTCTATCCTTTTTGTATATGGAATGAAAGGCGGCAGAGTATGTTTTGTAAACGCCCTTTAAAAACGTCATCACTTAACGAGGTTTTTTCGAGTTTAGTGATGCTACGTTTTTAACGGAGCGAGAGCGTGCGTGATCAGAATATACCCTGCCGCCTTTCCTGCGTAATTTAATGGTAGAAAGTAAAAAAGACAGCAAAGCTGTCTTTTTAGAGAAGGTATTTCTTATGGGGTATTTAAATAAAACTACAAAATGTATTGGGGAGGTTACGAGATTATAATAGCAAAAGGTTTTTCTTTCGTAAATACCAAGGATTCACAAATTTGTCAAAAACATTTGCCTGTTTTTGTGTATTTTTCACAATTTCTTGTTCTATAATAAATTCAGATCACTTAATCACTTTATTAGAAACCTACTTATTCTTACTTTTTTCTTCTCTAGTCGGCCAAATTACCCTCTTTTGACCGACTATTTCTTACTTTTTCTCTCTCTGGTCGGCCAAATTGCCCTCTTTTGACCGACTATTTCTTACTTTTTCTCTCTCTAGTCGGCTTAATCACCCTCCTCAAACCGACTAAATTTTATTTCTTGCTCCTACAGTCGGTCATTCAGCGCACATAAGAAAATTCACCACTCATAATTTCATGTTAACAGCACAAAACAATACAAAGCAGCTTAAACCGGTACCAAATGGCACCAAACGACGCCACGCTTCGCGAGTCGTCTTATTGGACAAAAACGCCGCCCAAACTGGGCGGCGCCTACATATCTCACTATTCAAACAATGCTTCAAACTCTTCTTTGCCAATCTTTTCTTTTTCAAGAAGAAGCTGTGCACAGCGTTCCAATACATCACGGTTATCCATAAGCATCTGCTTTGCTTTGCCGTAGCAGTCGTCCACGATGCTCTTTACTTCTTTGTCAATTTCGCCAATGATGTATTCGCTATGGCTTCTTGGATGAGCCAAATCACGGCCGATAAATACTTCGTTATCATCATCATCGTAATTAAGGACACCGATATTTTCGCTCATACCATAGCGGGTAACCATACGGCGCGCTTCCTTCGTCGCGCGCTTGATATCGTTAGAAGCGCCGGTTGTAATATCATCAAATACGATCTCTTCAGCAATACGTCCGCCAAGGAGTACCATAATATCCTGAAGCATACGTCCTTTAGTTAAGAACATCTCGTCTTTTTCAGGAAGAGGCATGGTATAGCCGGCTGCTCCATTTCCTGTTGGAATAATGGATACGGTGTAAACCGGTCCTACGTCAGGAAGCAAGTGGAACAGAATCGCATGACCGGACTCGTGATAAGCTGTGATGCGTTTTTCCTTGTCGGAAATAATACGGCTCTTTTTCTCAGCACCGATTCCTACTTTGATAAAGGACTTCTTAATATCTTCCTGCTTAATAAAGCTTCTGTCTTCTTTTGCTGCCGCAATAGCAGCTTCGTTTAATAGGTTTTCAAGGTCTGCACCGGTAAAGCCCGCTGTTGTCTGTGCAATCTGAGAAAGATTAACATCATCACCAAGAGGTTTATTCTTAGCATGAACCTTCAAAATATCTTCTCTTCCGCTTACATCCGGTGGTGCCACGCTAATCTTACGGTCAAAACGGCCCGGACGTAAAATAGCCGGGTCCAAAATATCGACACGGTTCGTTGCTGCCATTACGATGATACCTTCGTTCACACCAAAACCATCCATTTCAACTAACAACTGGTTTAAGGTCTGTTCTCTTTCATCATGACCGCCGCCCATACCGGTTCCACGGCGTCTGGCAACTGCATCAATCTCATCGATAAATACGATACAAGGAGAGTTTTTCTTTGCGTCTGCAAAAAGATCTCTTACACGGGAAGCACCAACACCAACAAACATTTCTACAAAATCAGAACCTGAAATTGAGAAAAATGGTACATTGGCCTCACCAGCGACTGCTTTTGCAAGTAAAGTCTTACCTGTACCAGGCTGACCTTCTAATAAAACACCTTTTGGTATTCTCGCACCAACCTTAGTATACTTACCAGGCTGACGTAAGAAATCTATGATTTCTTCTAAATCTTCTTTTTCTTCCTGCAAACCAGCCACATCCTTTAATGTAACCTGTCCATCCACAGACATCTTTGCCCGGCTCTTGCCAAAATTCATCATTTTCGCATTGGCACCGCCGCCGGAATTCTGCGCATTCATAATAAAGAATAACAACAAACCTACTGCAACTACCGACAGAAGCGGCAATACATAGGATAAAAACCAGTTCTCACGAGGAATATCTTTTACAAGAGGATCTATTTCGTATTCATCCAACAATGTCTGAACCTCTTCGACATCCGTTACATATAATACGCTGACCTCACCACTCTTCTTTTCCACACTCACAACACCGGTTGGTGTTTCCACATTCGGCTGGATAAGAACCCTTGTTACATTTCCTGCCTGTAAGTCCTTCAAAAACGCTCCTTTTGTATAATCGTTATCTGAAGAACCTATTGATGTATACCAGATCATAACCAGTAAAATACCCAGCATGATCAAAAAATAGAGATTAAATCCCTTATTACTCTTTGTCAATTTCTAAGCCTCCTTCTATTCGTCAAACTCAACTATTCCGATATAAGGGAGGTTACGATATTTCTGAGCATAATCTAATCCATACCCTACAACGAATTCATCCGGAATCTGGAATCCGGTATAATCAACCTCGACATCTGTTACACGACGTTCCGGTTTATCCAGTAACGTACACAGGCGCAGACTCTTTGGTTTTCTCTCTCCCAGCATCTTCAACAGATAACTCAATGTTCTTCCTGTATCCACAATATCTTCGATTACAATAACATTCTTTTCCATTAAAGAATCTTCCAAATCTTTTACAATCTTGATTGTTCCACTGGAAATGGTATCGCTTCCATAACTGGAGGCAGACATAAAATCAATAGAAACAGGAACCGTGATTCTTTTTGCCAACTCACAAGTAAAAAATACACTGCCGCGTAATACACAGACTAAATGTACCTCTTCTCCTTCATAATCTTTGCTGATTTGCTCCCCCAATTCCCGGATTCTCTTATCAACTTCTTCTTCTGTCAATAAAACCTTAACTCTTTCAGCCATGTTAGCTCCTTTCCTCTTTCGTATGTTTTATCGTCACTTGTAAGATCGTTTTCGTTTGGTCAGTTACCTTATATGCTTCACTAATGCGCATGCCAATTACCCATAATATATGTTTATCGTCAGCTAAAAGTAACTTGTTCTCCCGCTCTAAACGAGGAATCTTTTCTTCAATAAAATATTCTTTTATGGTCTTGCGCCCACCGCCTTCGGTAATCGTAAGATAGTCGCCTGTCTGACGGTTTCTAAGCACTAAACAATGTTTTATTTTACCATAATCAAACCATTTCGTATATGTTTTTTGCGGAATCTCGCGGTAATTCTCTGCTGACAGCAGGGAAAAATCAATTATCATCCCATCCCCACAGTCAATCTGTCCCGGAATCGCAACAGGTAACATAACCTGTCCACCTTCCTCCTGTACACGTACTCTGATTACAATTTTATCAAACTCCCTCATGGCACACAATCCATAAGGAAGCTGAATCTGTTTTCCGCTATTTTTTTCGAAAAGAGCCAGAATATCTTTTACGTGGACTGCTCCAAAATCCTTACGTGATGGAACCAAATAAGCAAGAGCACGTAAAAGAAGCTGCTTTTTTATGACCTCATGCTGCTTCAAAAACGCATCCCGCCTAATAGATACCACTTTTTCTTTTTTTTCAAGGACCACGTTTTCCGCTTCATCCGTAAGTTCTTCTAAAAATGTTCTTACCTGTGCCATCTCCTCAGCAGCATTTGCTACATGATGAATGGATTGCTTACAGACCTCTTTTTCCAAATAAGGAAATACTACATTTCGTAATTTATTCCTTGTATAAGTATTTTCTTCATTGGTAAAATCTATGCACCATTTTATCCCTTTTTGGATTAAATAATTCTCAATTTCTTTTCGTTCTACACATAAAAGAGGGCGAATGATATGCTCTCTAACAGGCATAATCCCTGATAAACCGGCAACTCCCGATCCCCTGAGCAGATGAAACAAAGTGGTTTCTGCCTGATCGTTACGGTTATGCGCCACCGCAATCTTACCACGGCTTCCAAATGCAGCTCTTATTCTTTCAAATGCTTCATACCTTGCTAAACGTCCGGCTTCCTCCGTACCAATACCACGCTCTTTTGCATATGCCGGGATATCTTCACAAAATAAATGATACTCCACACCGGCAGCCTGACATAAATCTTTGACAAATTCCGCATCCTTAGAAGCATCCTCCCGAATACCGTGATTCATATGTACGACAATCAATACTGCCCCTTTTTTTTCACAATATTCTTTCAAGATAGAAAAAAGGCATACAGAATCAGCACCGCCGGAAACTCCGGCGACGATCACATCGCCTTCTTTGATCATATGATGCTGTTCCATATACGACTCAACTGTTTTTACCACGCCAAACCTCTTATGCAAAAGTGTTCTGCATTTCAGAACACCTGATACTTACAATATAGCCAAATAACGCGGAAAAATCAATCTTCATACTTATTTTGCCAAAATCCCATGACAAGTACCGTCATATCATCCCGTATTCTTCCCTTGCTTAAATTTAATACATATTTCATAATACAGCCTGCAATTTCATTTGGTCTTTCAAACTGCAGATCTGCGATCAGTTCTTTTATAAATACTTCCCCTTTTTCCTGTATGAGACAGTCCATAACCCCGTCGGAGAGCATAATAATATAATCCCCATCGTGAACCTTTCTATGAATCAGTTCTATATCCTGCTTGTGAAAAACACCCAAAGGCAGAGAAGATGAGGTTAACTTTTCAACTGTATCCCCATTTTTAATATAAGTACATGCACTTCCAATCTTTGCAAATGTGGCAGTCTCTCCATACAAATCTACGCCACAGAGATCCAGTGTGGACATATTCATATTTTCCGCGCCTGCAAGCAGTGCATCGTTAATCATTTGAACGGTCATCTCAATGGAAAAACCAGCGTCCATCAATTTTTCCGCCATATCCACTACAACCTCACTGTCTGCACAGGCCTTTTCCCCGGAGCCCATCCCATCGGAAAGAATTGCCATAAAATAGCCATTCTTTGTCTCAAAGAACGAATAATTATCCCCGGAAACTTTCTCCGTTTCCTTTACTGCCTTCGCATACCCGCTTAACACACTCAACTTAGCTTCTTCTTCAAAATACAAGGTCTGTAATTCCTGGGATAGAAAAAAAGGACTCCCATGCACCGGCTGCAAATGCTGATTCAGCAATACGGACAAATACCCTGCCAATTCTTCACTGGTATGCTGGGTGTGCCGCTTACTTTTTACCCTGATTGCCAATTTGCTTTTTTCTGTTTCATTTTCCAGACGGTAGATATCCTGTACTTCAAAATACAAGGTCTGTAATTCCTGGGATAGAAAAAAAGGACTCCCATGCACCGGCTGCAAATGCTGATTCAGCAATACGGACAAATACCCTGCCAATTCTTCACTGGTATGCTGGGTGTGCCGCTTACTTTTTACCCTGATTGCCAATTTGCTTTTTTCTGTTTCATTTTCCAGACGGTAGATATCCTGTACTACCAGACCTTCTTCCTCTAACATATGTATAATTTGTTTTTTTCTTTTCTCTGGAAACCAGACTGCACGCACGTCCTTACCCGCAACTTGTCCCATAATATCGGCCATTTCCCGCAGATTATCTGCAAACAATTCCCTGTTTTCCATCAACCGTTTTTTCCATAAAACAGTTTCTCTGCTCTTACCGGATAATTCTAAGCCCTCTTCCTCTGCTTCTTTTGGTGGAAGATATACAAATACCTTTGCCAGTTCTTCAAATGATCTGGCGCAGGTTATGATTTTCTGCTTTTCATACTCCAGTAAATAAGCGGATTCCTCAGCTGCACCTTTGATAGAAGTATTTTTCATTTTCTTACCCTGCCTTTCTGCCAACAGGTGTGGCAAAGACTTATTATACACGGTAGGACATGCACTTTTTGTCAAAAAAGAGTTCTCTCTAAAACTTTCCTTTAAACAAGAAAACCACTGCATTTTTACTGAAATATTTCAGCAACTGCAATGGTTTTTTAATCCTCTGATTTAAATATAATCTCATTTTCATTTACCAGACCTAGTTTTTCTTTGGCAACTTCTTCTACATATTTCTGTGTCTGTGTATATTTGCGGTATTCTTCAATCTCTTCCGCTCTTTGTTCTTCCGCTTCAATCTGCTCTAACAATTGTTCCTCTTTTAAAGTGTATTCATCCTGCTTTTTCTGTAAGTCTATTCGTCCGTATGTAATGACAATCATAAGCATTAAGATGACCATGATTACAAGCGCGACGCTAAATCCATTCTGACGCTTCTTACGAACTACAATTCTTCTGCTCATGTACTCTCCTTTCCGAACGGTGCTTTTTTGTATGTTTACATAATGTCATTTTAATCATTTTCTTATAGGACGTCAACCGTATTTTTTGCTTGGAAGCCGCCATTGCAGTCTTTCTGCCTGCCTTTTTCATGGCATTTCCAATCTTTCTCTCCACAAAATAAATGGGAGAAAATAAATAGGAAAAGAAAAGATACAATATTTTCAGAATCTTACGAAAAAGGATGGTCATTCTTTTTACATAAAATCGGCTGATAGTTTTTCGGTAGATGATCATTCCCAGAAAAGCACCCACTACAGAAAACCAACGAAATACTCCGTCATTTTCCCTATGCTGAAGCAAAAAGATGGACAAGGATACCAAAACCCAGAAAAACAAATCTTCTATCGATATGAAAAAGTTATTATGGCGGATGACTCTCCGGCACACACGGATGTTATCGTATACAAAAGTAATAATAATCCCCAGCGAAAAGGAATATAACAGAAAGCGTAGTTCGTGATAAATACTTTCACTCAGCACCTGTCATCCTCCTATTTGAACAATTTAGCAAAGAAAGAGTTCTCCCCTCCGGAGGACATCCCATTTTCTGAATATGTCAGGGAATCTACTTTTCCATCTATTTCTACTTCCCCTTTTTCCAAGGTAAGATGGGTTACATGTAATCCACTTCCCCGAATCATCAACATACCCTGATCCGTTTCTAATAAAATCTCATTTACATCAAAGGATAGGACATCCTGTACTCCGCTAATGGTACAATCTTTACGATTGTTCAAAACTAATTTATGCTGACGTCTGCCTGCAGAATTTAAATCTTCCATAAAAAAGGGCCTCCATATTCTCTATACCTTAGATTATATTGGACACCCATTTAAAATATTCCCATTTCGTTCTATTTAAGTTTATATATATCTGAACAGTTCTTTTGCCTCTTCCTTACGAACCGTTTCTTCCACTGCCAGAACTTCTACCTTTACTTCCTTATTACCAAACTGAATCGTAATCTTATCGCCCACGACTACATTAACGGAAGCCTTTGCCACCTTATCATTTACCAAAACCCTGCCTGCGTCGCATGCTTCGTTAGCCACCGTACGACGCTTAATCAGACGGGACACCTTTAAATACTTGTCTAATCTCATAATATACCTCCTGCTTTAAGTAAATTTTTCGCTTCATAAGAAATTCCCATGAAGTGAAAAAAACAAGGTAAGTACCGGAGTACTTACCCTGTAAATCACTCAATGTTCAACATAAATTAGTTGATATCAACTATTAGTTGATTGCATCCTTTAAAGCTTTACCAGCTTTGAATTTAGGAGCTTTAGAAGCTGCGATCTTCATAGGAGCACCTGTCTGAGGATTTCTTCCTTCTCTTGCTGCTCTTTCAGAAACTTCGAATGTACCGAATCCAACTAAAGCGATTTTTTCACCTTTCTTTAATTCTTCTGCTACTGTTTCTGTGAAAGCCTTTAATGCTGCTTCTGCATCTTTTTTAGATAAGCCAGCTTTTTCTGCCATAGCTGCTACTAATTCTGTCTTGTTCATTGTGAACTCCTCCTCTTAAACGAGTTAATCTTCTTAGTACGTTTTTAACGCCTATATACATATATAGCTTTTTTACCTTATTTTGTCAAGGTTTTTCTAGGGTTTCTGAGGGTTTCCAGCACTTTTTTATTCAGATTATCTCAATTACGGTGTTTAACCATTCGAAGACACTGACTGCCCATCCCCCTCTTCCTTTGAAGATTCCTCTTCCTTACTCTCGGAACTGCTTTCTTCCTCTTTTTCCTCCTCTTCCTTAACCAAGGCTGAAAAGGACATATTTTCATCACTTGTCAAATCTGTAACATTAATGGTATAACTTCGCGTCTCATATCCTTTTTGACGGAACGTAATCACATGTACACCCATAGTCTTTTTAAAGCTGACCGGTGCAATTCCTATATAGGAGCCATCCATATATACTTCTGCACCTATAGGTTCTGAAATGGTAATTTTGCTGCCATTTGTAGATGCAGCTTCCGACTCGTTTGTCGTATTGGTTGTTGTATTGGATGATACAGAATCACCGGTATCCTTTTCCATTGTGACCTGAATCGTCGCACTTTCCTGTCCCACTTTAATATACTGGATTACTGTCTGATATTCTTCTGCTTTTGCCATCATCTGATGAATACCGTATTCTACTTCTACTGGCGCAGAAATATCTACCTGTTCACCATCGATATATACGGACGCAGTATCCGGTGTTACCGCAAAAATTAGCGTTCCGAATTTACGTAGATCCTCTTTTTTCAAATCTCCAATATCCAGCTCTGTTTCTTTATCTCTCTTTATAGTAACTTTCTTAGTTGCGGAAATCCCATTAGTAGACAATTGTACATCATATTTTCCTTCCGGAACCACTAACAGCATGTCCTCCTCAATAGGACGGATAATCGTTTGTCCTACTTCGATCCATCCACCCCAAAAGTACTCGTCATTTTTAAGACGCAGATATCCATGTCCTTTATCAATGGCAATGCTGTATACCGTATGACCAATTCCTTGCACGCACAAAGAATCCACCGTGTTAATATCCATAATTTCCACAGGTTCTCCATCTGAAAAAACAAACAAATCCTCTTCATAACGAAAGATATTACTTCCCACTGTGATTTCCTTAGTCTTTTCATCTATGGAAAAATTGGTTACATCTTCAAACACAAAACATTCATCGGATTTTTGAATAGAGGCAAGTGCTTTCTTCTCTTTTAAGAAAGTAATCTCTACAATATCCCCTTCATCCACCTGCTCCATGGAAACAGAACTTCCGTACTTATCGTACAATTTCGTAGTTCCATCATAACTCAGAGTATAATTTTTTCCACGGATCAGATTATAAAAAGTAATCGTTTGATCCGACTTGTTAATCTTTTTAATCACAGCCGTATCTGCACTATCATACATGCCAGCCCGGGCTGGAATAAATCCTGTTTCTAATTGTTTTGTTTCCTGTGCTGCTGGCTCACTGCTTTTACACCCTGAAAAAGCAAGGCATAAAAGCAGCAGACAGATTATTTTTATTCCTTTGTTCATCGTATTCTCCTATTAAGGAAACATTGCCTGCATCAAAGTATTTTTCGCTTCTTCCTGCTCTAAAAGTTTAGACAATTTTTCACCATTTTTACAGGAAATCCACGATTTTGGACTATTGTAATAAAAATTTACGATTTTCCAAAATTTCTCCGGATAATAAAACCGGTATTTTAACTGCAGAAGTTCTTCCTCCCGCAGAGTTCTTTCTTCATTATAAGCATGTAAAAGTTCTCTTCCAAGTTCCACATTCCAGTTATTTTTTTCCAAAAGCTTGCGCATAAAAAGATAGACATCCCTTATGGGACTATCCACTGCCATTTTTTCAAAATTAATGATATAACAGGTATTGTTTCCCATTAAAATATTATGATACTGATAATCTCCATGGCAAAGCTGGTGTTTTTCCTTAATCTGTAAAAACCAGGAAGACACATTTTCTTTTTGCAGCTTTTCCTGAACGGAAACCGCCTGCTCAAAAAAGAAATCATAATGCTTCTGTAAATACAATTCAAACTCCGATTTCTGTCCTTTTCCTTTCAAATAACGACGGACACCTCGCAACTCTGCATTGTGTTTTTCAAAATCCCGTAATATGGGCATTTGGGATGGTACTAAGAGTTCGTTTCTTCCCACTCCCTCCATAGCTTTATGGAGGCTGGCAAGATGTTTCATTCCCTTCAGATACTCTGCTTTTTCGCGAATATTACATTCCTTTGCCTGAAAATAACTTTTTACAATATATATGGTCCTGTCATAATCCACACAGAAAAATTCTCCCTCTTTATTGGGAAGAATGGTTTCAATATCCCTATAGCCATTATCACGGATCTGCACTAATGCTTCCGCAATGCCGGAAAGCCTCTGGGGCGTTCCTTTATATTCCTTTAAGATATAGATTCCGTCCTTTGTCTCAAAAAGAATGGAGCCTCTTCCTTTCCATGTACGTTCTACAGTCAGATCATACTGCTCTAAAATACTAACCGCCCGGTCATTCATCTTTCCCGCTCCTTACTAAGATATTCTCCGCTGTTTCGGATGTTCTATCTTATGACTCGGAGCCGGAAAGTATGATTTATTCTGACAAGGAAATCTGTGATAATAAAAATTCTTTTGTATTGCACGCTGGATCTTCCAGCACCAGATCAAATAATTTCTGAAGTGTCGCGCCGATTTCTCTGCCCGGCTTCATTCCCATGGCAATTAAATCGCTTCCATTTACAGCAAGATTTTTAATGGAAATACAATCTTTTTCCTGTAATATCTGCTGATATAATGCTGTCAACTGCTCTAATTCCGCTTCTTTCTCTTCCCTTTTATATAAACTTTGAGAAAGAAAATCTGCGCGTTTTACTTCTAATAAATATGGGAAGATATCTTCTCCCACTTTGACTACTGCCCGACGTACTGCCTTCTTAGTCAATTCGATCTTTTGATCATGATATTTTACAAGCCGCACTACTTTTTCTCTGGTGTCATTATCAAAGCGCAGACTCTTCATTCGTTTGTCTGCCATTTCTGCCGATTTTTCTACATGACCATAAAAATGATCTATTCCCTCTTCATCCACGGTCTTAGTAACAGCCTTACCTAAATCATGAAAAAGCATGGCAAAGCGCAGTACTTTGTCTGCCCGTACATGGATAAGCGAATGTAAAATATGCTCGCCCACATTATAACAGTGATGCGGATTATTCTGCTCCGTCTCCATTGCTGCATCAAACTCTGGTAAAAACACTTTCGTCATGCCAAGTTCATATGCCTTGCGCAGATAATCCGGATGTGGTGAAACCATTAATTTGGTCAGTTCAGTACAAATTCTTTCTGCACTGATCTTAGAAAGAGTCGGAGCAAGCTGTAATACCGCCTGCCCCGTTTTTTCTTCAATCTCATAACCAAGCTGCCCGCTGAAGCGCACTGCCCTCATCATGCGTAAAGCATCCTCTGTAAAACGCTCTACAGGGTTCCCAACACAACGGATCACCTTATCCTCTAAGTCCTGTATACCGCCAAAAGCATCCACAATGCCGCTTGCGTCATTGTATGCCATGGCGTTTATGGTAAAATCTCTTCTTTTTAAATCCTCTAGCAAACTGGCGGTAAAAATAACTTCCTTTGGATGACGACTGTCTTCATATTCACCATCAATCCGGTAAGTTGTTACCTCATAGGTCTCCCTGTCCATCAAAACGGTTACCGTTCCATGCTGAATCCCTGTATCTATCGTGCGATGAAAAAGTGCCTTTACCTGCGTAGGACTTGCATTAGTTGTAATATCCCAGTCATCTGGCTCTTTCCCTAAAAGGGTATCCCTCACACATCCGCCAACCGCATAGCCTTCAAAACCAGCCTGCTCTAAGGTATTGATAATTGCCTGTACATTTCCCGGTAATTTCATTGTTGCCTCATTATTTTACTAATCGTACTGTCTCTCTTGCGATAGCAAGTTCTTCGTTCGTTGGAACAACCATCGTAACGACCTTGTCTGTATCCTTAGAAAGAACAACCTCTTCACCGCGAAGTTTGTTTTTCTCAGGATCAATGCTGGTTCCTAACCATTCCATATATTCTCCGATAGCTGCACGCATAGTCTGATTATTTTCACCAACACCTGCAGTAAAGGCAATCACATCCACACCTTTCATGGCCATTACATAGGAACCAATATATTTTGCTACTTTATATGCGTATGCTTCCAAAGTATCCTTTGCTTTTTCATTACCGCTGTTAGCAGCAACTTCCAAATCACGGAAGTCACTGGATACACCGCCGGATAAACCTAATACACCGGACTTTTTGTTACATACATTAATGACTTCTTCTGCTGTCATGTTTTCTTTTTCTGCGATAAATCCAACAATCGCAGGATCAATGTCACCAGAGCGGGTTCCCATAATCAGACCTTCGAGTGGAGTAAGACCCATGGATGTATCTACGGATTTACCATGATCTACGGCTGATATAGAAGCACCATTTCCTAAATGACAAACAATAATTTTTAAATCATCTCTGTTTTTACCAAGAATCTCCGCTGCACGTTTGGATACAAAATCATGACTGGTTCCATGGAAACCGTATCTTCTTACTTTATACTTTTCATAATATTCATAAGGAAGTCCATATAAATATGCTTTTTTAGGCATGGTCTGATGGAATGCGGTATCAAATACAGCAACCATCGGTACATTTGGCATAATAGCTTTGCATGAGTTCACACCAATCAAGTTTGCCGGATTGTGTAATGGAGCCAAATCGTTACAATCTTCAATGGCTTTCTGAACTTCATCCGTAATCACTACGGAACTGGCAAATTTCTCACCGCCGTGTACAATACGATGTCCTACTGCATCAATTTCATCTAAGGATTTAATTACACCAACCTTATCATCTGTTAATTTCTCGATTACCAGACGCACTGCCTCTGTATGATCCGGCATAGGAACTTCTTCGGTAACCTTTTCGCCGCCTGCCGGTGTGTGTGTGATAGCACTTCCGTCAATACCAATTCTTTCGCAAAGACCTTTTGCTAATACCTCTTCTGTATCAGAAGAAATCAACTGATACTTTAATGATGAACTGCCGCAGTTAATAACTAAAACATTCATATTTATACCTCCTTATATTTTTAATATGCTCTACCCCAATAAACCATTTTCTTAGCCGGCTTGCCGCAGCATACACATGTATCACTAAGCTGTTCCTGATCAAATGGCATACATCTGCTGGTTGCAGAATATTTTTCTTTGATCTCATCTTCACAAGCCTGCTCTCCACACCACATAGCTTTTACAAAACCAGGTGTTTCATTCAGAATCTTTTCTAACTCATCCATTGTGGTAGCCACATATGTATGGGCATCTCTGTGTTCTCTTGCACGAATCAGCATTTCCTTCTGAATGGTATCTAATAATTCCACTACCTTATTATTTAATTCATCCAGTGAAACTTCCATCTTTTCGCCGTTGTCA
Organism: uncultured Lachnospiraceae bacterium; assembly: GCA_964531805.1. Classification (GTDB taxonomy): domain Bacteria; phylum Bacillota; class Clostridia; order Lachnospirales; family Lachnospiraceae; genus RGIG8767. The sequence goes on along the minus strand of CAZHGE010000024.1, from coordinate 12,622 downwards.
CGACGAACCAATACGCATTTGTTTGCTTCGATATCCTTTGGTCCGATTTCCACACGAAGAGGAATACCTCTCATCTCCTGCTCTGAAAATTTCCATCCAGGACTCTTATCAGAATCATCTACTTTTACACGACATCCTTTTGCAGCCAGCAGTTCTTTTAATTCTGCTGCTTTTTCTAAAACGCCTTCTTTTTTCTGCATGATTGGAACGATCATAACCTGTGTTGGTGCTACAAGTGGTGGTAATACCAAACCAGAGTTATCACCATGCACCATGATGATGGCACCAATCAAACGGGTTGTCATACCCCATGATGTCTGATGTACATATTCTAACTTATTTTCTTTACTTGTATACTGAATTCCAAATGCTTTTGCAAATCCATCACCAAAATTATGGCTTGTACCGGACTGAAGTGCTTTACCATCATGCATCAATGCTTCAATCGTGTAAGTTGCTTCTGCACCTGCAAATTTTTCTTTGTCTGTTTTGCGGCCTCTAACTACAGGCATTGCCAATACTTCTTCACAGAAATCAGCGTATACATTGAGCATCTGAATGGTTCTTTCTTCTGCTTCCTCCGCTGTTGCATGAGCTGTATGGCCTTCCTGCCATAAGAACTCTCTGGAACGAAGGAAAGGTCTTGTTTCTTTTTCCCAACGAACTACTGAACACCACTGGTTATAAACCTTTGGCAGATCTCTGTAAGAATGAATATCGTTGCTGTAGAAATCACAGAATAAAGTCTCTGATGTAGGACGTACGCAAAGTCTTTCCTGTAATGGATTAAGCCCGCCATGTGTTACCCATGCAACTTCCGGTGCAAAACCTTCTACATGGTCCTTTTCTTTCTGTAACAAACTCTCTGGAATGAACATTGGCAGATATACATTTTCTACACCTGTTGCTTTGAATCTGTCATCTAACTGCTTCTGAATCAATTCCCAGATTGCATAACCTACGGGTTTGATTACCATGCAGCCCTTTACACTTGTATAATCAATTAATTCTGCTTTTTTTACTACGTCTGTGTACCATTGCGCAAAATCTTCCTCCATGGAAGTAATCGCTTCTACTAATTTTTTCTCTGCCATTATAAAGCATTCTCCTCTCGTTTATCGTGATGTAACGGTTCTTTTTCTGACAGTTACATCATGCTTCATTATAGTGTTTTTTCCCCATAAAATCAACTTCTCCACATAACATCTTCCATATATTTTTGTATAAAACCACTGCCAGCGGCCCCTTAATAATACCTGACACTCCAAACAGCTTCATACCCGCATAAAGAGATATCAATAAAACCACCGGAAAAACTCCCAATCCCTTTCCTACAAGACGAGGCTCCAACAGTTCTCTGACCAACACACAAATCAGGTACAGAATCAAGCAGACTACTCCCTTTGTGACTTCACCCTCTAGAAAAAACAAGATTGCAGAAGGCACCAACACAATAGCTGTTCCGATAAAAGGCAGGGCATCCATAATACCGGTCAGAATACCCAAAAGAATAGGGGACGAAATTCCAATAAAATAGAAGCCGGCTGAACAAACTACTACTATGATGAGAATTAAAATAAGCTGCGCCTTCAAGTAAAGACCTGCTGTACGCAGTATCTTTCCTACCACGTCCATAAAAAGATCCAAGGCACCAATGCTATGGACCTTTGTCATTAGTCCATCAAAATCTTTTGCCATTAAAATAGTTGCCACTAAATATATCCCAATATAAGCAAAAATGGGAAATACCTTACCCACATAAGAAACGGTATTCTTTAAAAGTTCTGGTAATAAATCCTGAAAAAATGCACTTCCGGACGTAATAAAAATCCGGTCTTTCCATTCCATAATGACGGGTAAAAACTCCTCCATACTTCCACCCGTGGCAATCAAAAAAATCCAGCAAATTCCCAATAGAAGCAACACCAAAATTCCCAATAAAAAAAACATGGTGATTGCTTTCCTGATTTTCCACTTTTCCTCTAATTTATATAATAACGGATACACCGCATAGACACTCAGATAGGCCAACAAAAAAGGAGAGACCAATGGAAAGATATACTTTAAAAAAACAAATAACAGAAGTGCAAGTACCACTCCTGTTATCATCTCTTTACGATATTTTATAATTCTTTCCATACCTTATCCCGCCTTTCTTCTGACTGCAAAATTCTCTGAGCTGTTTTTCCCTTAGAATCTTACTGTTATCAAACAGAATTAGTATGTACTTTAATTAATTTTCTTATCAATAAAATTTTTACTATGAATTAGATTCGCGCCCAACCCTAATAAAATATAGAAAAATGGACTGCAACAGACCTGCTCATAACAAAATATATTATGTGCCATATATGCCACTGTACATAAAGCAAATGCCGGAAGAAGCACATTTTCTTTTCTATATTTTATAAATAGGATAATGGCCGAAACCAACATGAAGAAATAAGAAGAAAGCCCCAATAAACCTATATTTACCAGCTTCGTTAAATACTCATTATGGGAATTGGTCAATACCAGATTCCCCCAAAATTCCTTCATCTGCTCCGCAAGAACAGGAACACTTTTCGCATAAAAGGAATATCCATCCGGTCCGACTCCAATACATTTTTGTATAAATGGCATTTCCGAAAAAACTTCACAGGTATAACGCCACGCAAAACCTCTTCCATTTCCCCAATAATCAGTAAAATGAAGATAGTTATTCACATTTTGATAACCGAACTGTGTATAAAAGATGCCCGTAGAGTTTAAAACGATAAACAAAACGATCAAACTAATTACTACACTGATCCCGCCAGTTACAATCCAAAATTCCTTTCGATCCGGCAAGGTAGTTCGTACTTTGTTTTTTGACTTTATTAAAAAGAAACTTCCCTTCTTTTTACAGAACAGATAAAGTACTTCTGTCACCAAGAGCACACAAGGCGAAAACCCACTTTGCGACATAAAAACAGACAGCGAATCCAAAGGAATCATTCTATCAGAAAATACCCGCTGACAAATTCCCATAAAAGTGAAACTGCCAAATACAAGAATCAGAATCTCATAGAAACGGCTTCTTTCTTTTTCCCCATCAAAACTAAGATAAAAGAAAAGAAGCAACACAAAAAACAAGGATAAGAAAGCACTGTCCGTATTCTGTGTAACCAGCGAGCACATTGCCAAAACACTATATGCACCGCTTATGATACGCAACTGCTTTTTTTCTACTACAAAAAACAAGTACAACCCCAATGGAAATACAGTACATAAAAAACTGGAATACCAGCTTGACTGTCCCATGGTAGATAAAAACTGTATTTTATGTTCTAATGCCAAATTCCCATAAATATTTAGAAAATCCACATCAAACCGATGCAGAACTGCTGCCAGAAAAACAATTGACGATGATGTCAGCAGAATCCATAGAATCCCCTGCTTCCATCTCCATCTACGTGAGATAAAATAGTAAAGCATCACAAACAAGATTTGGGAAATATAACCCATGTTCCAGCCGGCCGCCCCCCATAAAACATCTTCCTTGAAAGGCGAAAACAAAAAAGATATCGTAGTGCATATAAAATAAAGAAGTACACCTTTGTCCAGCATGGAAAGTTCTAGATGAATCATTGATTTCCATTTTGCTAACCCATCTTTTTTAAGTTTCATTAAAAATCTCAAAAAAATCAACACAAAAAGTACTAATAAAAATACAATAGTGGTATATGCAAACGTAAAATATTTGAAGTCTCCCATACTCGCATATTGATGCTTAAAAAACAACGGGAATACTCCCAGCATAAAACATAAATATAAGGAGATCAGTATATCAACACAGGAAATTTGTTGTTTCATCATTTTACTGTGTTTCATTTTAAAATCCCCCTTTTTTATTTTTAGACAATACAATTAAGTATATCATTCTATTTTAAACTTTATCGGTAATCATCCAACCCCTGCATAAGAGGATTATTCGGACTGATTTTTACACATAGTTCTTTCTGCGTTACCGGGTGCTTCCATTTTAATTGAAATGCACACAATGCCGGTACTCTTATATTCATATCCCGGCCTAACGAGATGCTTTCTGGAGAGCCATATTTGCTATCTCCCATCAAAGGATGTTCCCTATGCGAAAACTGAACTCTTATCTGATGATGTCTACCCGTTAGAAGCTGAATCTGTAAGAACTGCATCTTACCTACAGTTGCCTTTACCTCATAGGAAAGCATTGCTTTTTTTCCATTGGGAGAAGTCTCGGAAACAACTCTTGATAAATTGCTGCGGCCATCCTTTTCCATATAATCTACAAGTTGTCCCTTTGGCATATCCATATGACCAAAGACCACTGCATAATAGAATTTCTGCATCGTTCCATCCTGCATCTGGGAAGTCAGAGTTGATGCCGCTTTTGCATTTTTTGCGAATAAGACAATTCCTTCAACAGGTTGATCTAAACGGTTGATCACGGCAACATATGGATTGTTGCTGCCGCTTTCCTTCGCAATATGATTTTTCACTTCGCTGACCAGATCTTTTTCTCCCAAGCGCGCTGTCTGCGTTGCCACACCAGCAGGCTTGTGAATCACGATCTGGTCTTTATCTTCGTAAACTATTTTCATTCTTTTTTCCCATAAAAAATCAGACTGATAGTCTAAAACCGTATTTAGAAAATTTCTAAATTACTGCATTCTTTTTAAAACTTCCAATACAAACTCATATACTCTCTGTACCGAAGAAATACTCATGTTTTCTCTTACGGTATGAATCTGATCTAAGTTTGGACCAATGGATACACAGTCAAGTCCTGGAATCTTACCTGCAAACATACCACATTCCAATCCTGCATGGATTGCTTCTACCGTTGGTTCTTTTCCATACTGCTCCTTAAACACATCAATCATAAGATCTCGCAGACGGGAATCTTTCTTATACTCCCAACCTGGATAATCACCTTCTACTTTTATCGTTCCACCAAGCTGAGTCATCAAAGTCCCAATTCTTCTATTTAACATTTCACGTTCCGTATCCACACTGCTGCGGACACAGAAAGACATTCTGAAATAATCTTCATGAGTCTCCACAATACCAATATTCAATGAAGTCTGTACAAGCCCATTGATATCCATGCTCATCTTCTGAATGCCATTTGGCATACAGGTCAGTAAACAGATAATCTTATCCGATGATACCTCATCCATTAATTTTACTTTTGCATTTTCTTCCCTTGTTAAAGTAATCTTAATGTCTGGGTCTGCTCCAGCATATTCATTTACAAAAACACCCTGCATCTGCTCTACGGATGCCTTCACTACGATTTCCTGATCGCATACAATCACCGCTTTTGACTGTACCGGAATCGCATTATCTTTTAAACCGCCATTCACGGAAACAATCTGAACAGATGCGCCCCTTTGAATATCCTGTAACAGACGGCCCATTAAAACATTTGCGTTACTTCTTCCCTTGTCAATCTCAACGCCGGAATGACCGCCCTTACAACCGGTAATCTCAATTGTATAAGCAGCACCTTCGTAATCTTTTACATTAACCGGCAGACGACAGTCGGATGTATTTCCACCTGCACAACTTACGGTAAAAATACCTTCATCCTCGGAATCAATATTAATCATGGTCTTACCTTTTAATGGAGACACATCAATGCTTCCTGCACCTAAAAGACCAATTTCCTCATCTACAGTAAACACAGCTTCTACTCTTGGATGAGAAAGACTTTTATCTTCTAAAATTGCCATTGCCATCGCCACGGCAATTCCATTATCCCCGCCAAGGGTAGTGTCCTTTGCTCTGACCAAGTCGCCATCAACATAAACATCCAGTCCTTCTTTTTCCATATCCTTTGGACAATCCGCTGTTTTTTCACAAACCATGTCCAAATGTCCCTGTAAAATGACCGGCTGCGCATTCTCATAACCAGCAGATGCTTCTTTAATAATGATTACATTGTTATCCGCATCCTGATAATATTCCAGTCCCTGCTCCTTCGCAAAATCCACACAAAAATCACTAATCTGCTTCGTATTGCGTGAACCGTGGGGAATTCCACACATTTTTTCAAAATAATAAAATACTCTTTCGGGCTGTAAATGTTCTAACATAAATTTCTCAATCTCCTATTTTATACTTTAAACCGATAGCCGACCCCCCATATAGTTTCGATATATTGAGGGTTGGCTGTATCAAATTCTACCTTTTCACGAATTTTCTTGATATGAACGGTAACGGTTGCAATATCACCAATAGAATCCATATCCCAAATTTCACGGAACAATTCTTCCTTGGTAAATACATGATTTGGATTCTCTGCAAGAAAGGTCAAAAGATCAAACTCTTTTGTCGTAAAGGTTTTTTCTTCCCCATTAATATATACACGTCTGGCAGTTTTATCAATCTTAATACCACGGATTTCTACAATATCATTTACCTTCTGATTGGTGCTGACAAGGCGTGTGTATCTTGCCATGTGTGCCTTTACACGGGCAACCAGTTCACTCGGGCTGAAAGGTTTAGTCATATAATCATCCGCTCCAAGACCAAGTCCCCTAATCTTGTCGATATCATCTTTCTTCGCAGAAACCATAAGGATTGGAATATCCTTTTCCTCGCGGATTTTTTTGCAGACATCAAATCCATCCATTCCGGGTAACATGAGATCTAATACAATCAGGTCAAATTCTTCCTTTAATGCACGCTCTAAACCAGTATCTCCTGCATTTTCAATGGCCACTTCAAAACCGCTTAATTCCAGATAATCTTTCTCTAAATCTGCAATTGCTACTTCATCTTCAATAATTAAAATCTTACTCATATACTTCCTCCTTCACTTCCTGGTATTTCCGAATCACAAAATGCATACAAGTGCCTTCACCTATCTTGCTTGTCGCCCAAATATAACCACCATGATCTTCAATAATCTTCTTTACTATAGATAATCCGATACCACTGCCTCCCTGGGATGAATTACGGGAAGCATCCGTCCGGTAAAACCGTTCAAAAATATTGGGCAGATCTTTTGCTGCAATTCCTTTTCCATTATCTTCAATCTCTACCCGGATAGAATCCACTTCATCCAGCAAACGGATATCAATTTCACCTTTTTCTTTATCAATGTATTTGATACTGTTTCCAACTATATTATTAATTACTTTCTTAAGCTGCTCCGGATCTGCAATAATTCTAGTCTCGGATGACAACAGATTGGAATAGTTTAGGGTGATGTTCTTTGATTCCAAATCAAGGCCTACATCCTCTACACAATCATTAAAATATTCCGTCACATTAATGCAGTGGAAATGATACGGAATTTTATTGGAATCAATCCCTGAATAATAGGTCAATTCATTAATCAAACGATCCATTTCATTTGCCTTGGTATAAATCGTTTTAATGTATCGGTTCATTTTTTCCGGTGTATCTGCTACACCATCTATAATTCCTTCCACATATCCCTTAATGGAAGTAATCGGTGTTTTCAAATCGTGGGTTATATTGCTAATCAATTCCCGGTTCTGTTTTTCATTCTGAATCTTTTCTTCACTGGATTCCTTTAACTTGAGACGCATGTCTTCATAACTTTTATAAAGCTGTTCAATCTCGCCATTATTTTCTTCAATATGAAGAGCATAATCAAAATTTCCTTTCGCTATACAGGACATGGCATGATTCAACTGCCTTATCGGATAAAATACACCTCTGTTGATCCATCTGGTAAGTGCCACACTCGTAAACACCAAAACCAGTACAATTAAAATAAATATACGATTAACAAAACCACTGGAAATTACCTGTTTGACATTGGTAACAACGAATAAACTGCCTTCCGCTCCATCGTTAAATGAAAAATCGAACTGTTTTACCACTTTATTTAATTTTTTAAAATAGTATCCCGCTTCCATTTCTTCATTTTCAATATGGTAATCCGGCAGTTTCTTTAAAAGTGGATCACTTGTATCACCATTTCCATTAAAATAAATTTCACTATCTTTTCTCACAATTATGTAGGAAGATTCTTCGGAAAGTTGTAAGTTTAACTCATTTAGATAATTTTCATTTGCAAAACGATCCGGATCGATTCCTAACTGTGCCTCTATTTCGTAATATGTTTCTTCCGCCACTTCTGTTATTTCAGAAGCGGACTCCAAGGAAAAATCCTTAAACAACTCTCTGGCATCTTCATTAAAACTAACCATACCACATAAAAAGGCAAATGTAATTACTGTTAAGGTTATGGGCAAAAAGGTCAGTGTTATAAATGTAATGGTTAATCTTTTTTTCAGATTCATTCAAAATTCTCCTTTTATCTTCATATAGTATACCACAGGTTTTCTCTGGAAGAATAAAGGCTTTCAAATTTTCTTATAAAAAATTGATAAACTTGTTGACAAACTTTATCAAGTAGTATATGATAACGATATCAGTAATGATTCCTATTTTTAGAAAGGGGCGGTTATGGCACTTAAATACAGCAGACAAAGAGAGGCCATTAAAAATTTTTTAATGACCCGTAAGGATCATCCTACCGCTGATGTTGTTTATGACAATGTGCGCAAGGAATTTCCGAATATCAGTCTCGGTACCGTGTACCGTAATCTCACTCTTCTATCCGATATGGGAGAATTGCTGAGGCTCAGAGTAGGCGATGGCATGGATCATTTTGATGCCGACATCTCACCGCATTATCATTTCATTTGTAACAAATGCGGCAGCGTAATTGATTTGGATATGGATAGCATTGAATCCATTAATGAGATTGCCGGAACGAATTTTGGCGGACGCATCGAAGGTCATGTGGCTTACTTTTATGGTTCTTGTGATAAATGCATTGCGCATTCATAGGTACCGGATTTGTGAATTTGTTTTCCGCTCTCTCATCCGAGAGCAAATAAGAACCTCGATTCTATAGAGAATCAATAAAATTTGTTAGATAAGAAAAGGAGATTACGATTATGAAGTATGTATGTCAGGTATGTGGTTATGTTCATGAAGGAGATTCTGCACCAGAGAAATGCCCTATTTGCGGCGTTCCAGCTGAGAAATTCACAGCTCAGAGTGCTGAAAAAACTTGGGCAGCTGAACACGTTGTAGGTGTTGCACAGGGTGCTAGAGAAGATATTATTGCTGACTTAAGAGCAAACTTTGAAGGTGAATGTTCAGAAGTTGGTATGTACCTTGCTATGGCTCGTGTAGCTCACAGAGAAGGTTATCCTGAAATCGGTTTATACTGGGAAAAAGCTGCTTGGGAAGAAGCAGAACATGCTGCAAAATTTGCTGAATTATTAGGTGAAGTGGTAACAGACTCTACTAAGAAAAACCTTGAAATGCGTGTAGACGCTGAAAACGGCGCAACAGCAGGTAAATTTGACCTCGCTAAGAGAGCAAAAGAACTTAATTTAGACGCAATCCATGACACAGTGCATGAAATGGCTAGAGATGAAGCTAGACATGGTAAAGCTTTCGAAGGACTTTTGAAGAGATACTTTGGTTAAATAATATTAAGTATTTAAGGGATGGACAAAATTGTCCATCCCTTATTACCGTTTATTCCTTAATATCAAGCCATTTGCAAAGAACTGGAGTTATTATGTCACGAAATTACCGCTTTGATAATATCAAATTCATATTGATTGCATTGGTTGTCTTCGGACACTTTTTAGAACTGATTGATGGACAGGCAGCGGATAATCTTTATCGGGTTATCTATTTATTTCATATCCCTGCATTTATTTTTATAACTGGTTATTTTGCAAAATTTAATCCATCTAAGATATTGTTTTCCTTTATAGTGCCATATGTACTTTTGCAGATTTTGTACTTAGTATTTCATGCTTTTGTTATCTCAGAAAAATCGACCGTAACATTGCAAGTAACAAAACCTTACTGGCTGCTGTGGTATTTGATGACAGTTGCTTTTTACTATCTTCTGATTCCGTTTTTTGAAACAAGAAATAAAAGGAAACAGATTATGATTATTGCTGCTGTCGTGGCTGTATCACTACTTGCCGGCTTTGATGAAAATATTGGATATTTTTTATCGTTATCCCGGTTCTTTACATTTTTACCATTCTTTTTGACCGGATATTATTTTGGACAAAATAATAGACAGGAAAAGAAAACGGATACTAATATAAGTTCACATATTTTTCTATCAATGGCAGTATTAGGCGTTATCATTTCCATTTTTTATATTGTAAACTCTCCTATCCGTTATCAAGTGCTTTATGGTTCTTATTCCTATGAGGCCATGAATTACGGACCGGGCATTAAATTACTTTTGGCAGCGTTTGCTTTTTTCTGGATTATATTGCTGTTACACGTGATTCCAAATAAAAAGATAATGGGAATCTCCATAATTGGCAAAAATACCTTACCAGTCTATGTTCTTCATGGTTTTCTCGTAAAACTAGCAGACAAATACGACCTTTTTATGTATAGCGAATTTAATAATCTACTGTTAGCACTTATATTAACCATTGGAATTCTTATTTTTCTAGGAAATAAATATGTTGCCTTCTTTTTTCAATTGAGATTATCTGCTACGCACAAAAAAAGAAACTAATATTTTATTTCTGATTGACTAATTTACAGATATATTATAATATTCAACCTATAATTATCTGTAAATTTAATGTCATTATGTTGATTTGCAGATTACTTTTCTTTTGACGAGAAATATACTTACATTAAAGGAGAAATGATTATGGCGAAAAAAAATGGTGCTCAAAGTGTAGAAGTAATTCCTGGTAGAAAAATAGTTCTGTCCGCAGGTGTTGGAAAAACCAATATTGATGAACTCAAATGGCTCACACAAACTGTTCTTACAGAAGCTGCTGCATGGAAATCAAGCGGTTGGGCTTACATTGCTGATTGTTCCCAAATGAGTCCTGTTTCTCCTGCAGAAGGTGGCGAACTAGTTACCATGACCAAGAAATTTGTAGAAGCTGGATGTAAAGCAATGGGATTTGCAGAAGGTTCTTCTATCATGTTAAAAGTTCAGGCTAAGAAAAATACCGAACGTTCCCAGACTGGTATTGAAGAAGGACATTTTGCTACAGTTGAAGAAGTATTAGACTGGTTAAAAAATGACATTCACATTTAAATGATATTATAAAAGTAAAACCCGCGAAAAAACACGCGGGTTTTATTAACGGCTTACTTTCTAATATACATCTTAAAATACGGAACCTATGTTATAACATATATCTATATTTATCCGCCTGATCTCGTAAAATTGTTTTCACACGTTCAATTATTTCTCTATCATATGGAAAATCCCATTTACCCACTTCTTTTACCATATCTTCTTTCGATAAAGTAAAACGTAAATAAGAACCGTATAACTCGTTGGCGGCATCCAACTGTTCATCAAAATCTCTTGAGAAAGGTTTTGCAATGATATCTTTTCTACAGACTTCCAATGATTTTTCCATCGGAAAATCCTGTTTTACATCCGCAAAAAAAGATAATCCCATATCAAAATAAGGACAGTACCCATATTCCTTTTTTTCTAAATCATAAAGGACCGCAATATTATTAGTATGCCGATCTTCATTAAGAAAAAAGGCATCCATTTCTAATATTTTTGTAAGATACTCTCCAAAATTTATAAGTCCGGTATAATTAATCACATGGTCAACAGTATAACTTATTCTTTTTTTTACATCAGAGAAGTAACTTAGTTCTTTGGATAAGCTCATACCGACATGTTGACGGAACAATTTTTCCAATGTGATTAGTTCCTGCTGTTCCCCTAAAAAGTTCTTACTTTTACAACCAAATAATTCTTTATCGCGATATACAATCCATACCGGTTCATATACCACATGTTCCTTTATCGTTGAGTTTAATAAAATATGTGATATCACAGTTTCTGCTAAAGTCTCATATCCTAACTGATCCGCTTTATACCAGTAGTCACCTTCTTTCCATTTCCACTGATTCCCTTTAGAAGAATAATGCCCCTCTATTTTAATATATTTATCTGATAATACAACTTTTTCCATGTACACCTCCTACTGCGGACGATAATACATAATCCGTAGCCATTGCTTATCTTCTGCCATACGGCCTTTGGTCTTTTCAATAATGGCAAGGGGATCATAAAAATCCAGTCCCAAGTCCCTTAATATCTCTTTCATATAGTCTCTGCCTCTTGGAAAACACCGGCTTTCTAAAAAATACTCAAAATCTTTCCAATCAGGCTTCGCCTTTACACCAAATGCCTGATGTATAATATCATTTGTATGATTTACTACAGCAATTTCCTTTTTTTCAAAATTAACTAAAATACTGCTACACAATTCATCATTGCACATATATTCTAAACGCATCAAATAATCAGTTACCTGATGGGAATGTCGAAACTCCTTATTTGCTTCTACCCATTTTTTATAGGTTCTATAAATTATCTCATTAATATCCTCTGTTTCATCTGCATTCAGATAAGCAGAAATGGTCTGTCTAGATACTCCATATTCCTGTGCAAGTTTAGAAACAGATATTCCATCTTTTCTTTTTTTTCGAATTTGCTCTATCTGTTTTTCTGTAAATATAGGTTTTCGTCCTGCATTTCTTACATTACGCTTCATCATATCTGACACCACCTTCCTTATCCTATATATATAAT